>JANNWD010000516.1:0-20050 GCA_031408315.1 Bacteroidota bacterium | reverse complement strand
TGAGCTTAACAAACTATATAGTCGTTCAAAGGTTTGTTTAAACATTCATCATTCGCAATCGGTAGATGGGGTTAACCAACGTTTTTTTGAAATATTAGGAGCAGGTGCTTTGCAGGTATGCGATTATAAAACGTTTATTGGTGATAATTTTAGTGAGGGAGATTTGGTTTGGTATAAAAATGAGGAGGAGTTGATGGATAAATTAACCCTTTTTTTCAACAGTTCTAATCATATGTTAACGAATACTAAAGATTTTATGAATATACTTTATAATCATACTTTCATACAACGTATAAAAGCAGTATTGGCTTTATGTGCTGAGTAATTTTGCAGAAAAATAAATCAATTTTTAAATAAAAAAATAAATAAATAAAATTGAAACAATTTATTATTTACTGTTTTATCGAAATGATGATCGGGACATTCTCCTTCGGGAACGATTTACCTTATATTTTAGAACACAAAGACAGAATTGCACTTGGTGAGGACAGGCTGTCTATTGTAGACGATATATTAAAATATAGAGGTAAAGCAGATATCCTGATTATTACCGATACAAACAGGGGCGGTACTTTTACAAGATATGCCGGCAAAGATGCTATTGACAACGGAATGGTATTTATAGATGGGAATGGTATTAAATGGCTACGTCAAACAGATGGCACCCCACGAATTAATGTAAGATGGTATGGAGCACATGGCTATATTGCAGGCCAGCCCGATTCTTACAACGATAGCCATGCTACTTTTACTGCGGCCAGAGATTATATCTACAACCACAATACTTCATTTTCAACTTTATATATACCCCAGGCCCGGGAAGGTGTTAAAAATTATTATTTTTTAAAAACACTTGTTTTTGATAAGGATATAAAGATATTGGGAGACGGCGTTTTTAATACCCCAAAAACATTGCTTTTATGGCCACAGAACACGACCTGTATCCGGCTTCTATCAACTAATGGAGCACATATCAGTATGGAAGACCTGGCCATTAGGCAGGGTTCTGAGAACAAAAAGCTGGATAGCAGTGCTCATGGTATAGATGCCAATACTTTTGTGCATTTAAAAAATATTGATGTCTCTTATGTTTCGGGTAATGGATTTAATATAAGGGCTTGTGCCGCTAAAGACTCACCTATATATGGAAATGCTGATCATTCTGTTTTAGAAAATTGCCAGACCTATGATTGTATGAATGGGCTTTGGCTGGAAGGCTGTGATGTGAATGTAGTTTGGGTAAATAACTGCAGTTTTGTACATAATAAACGTTGGGGGATTTATGATGCAGGAATGTTGGGTAATTTATTCAGCAATTGCCATTTTTCTAATAATGGCAAAGCATCAAAAGACAGTAATGTAGTAGCCATTTACAGTGGCAATTATTATGCACCGGTAAACGGGCTGGTTAATATTAATAAACGCCCCGATCTTCACCCAGCTTACTGGTACAAAATAGTGCCACAGGGTAATGCCTATGAATGGAAACCAAACAGAAGGTACTGGAGCGGCGGAGCGGCCATAGTAACAGATGTAAATGCTTTTTCAAAATTTGATCATACTTATACGGAATCCTTTCAACCCCCCGTTGTATTAAACGGAAGATCCTCGTACGACGGGGGAGATGCCGGGGCAGGTGTAAAAGGAATATTTTTGCGTGTGCTTGAGGGTAAATATATCATTACCGGAGGCAGTACTCAGGTTGAAAATCTTGGCGTGAACCAGGCACCCGGAGAATATTCGATGGAAGTAAGTTCAGCTGATTATAAAAACTTAAGATTGCAATCTGCCACCAATTCTGTGCTTTTTCGAATGGGTAATAGTTTTGACAACCATGCCGGCATAGGATATTTAGATTCTACGATGATTTTTTCTGTAAATAAGGGCCGGCAGAGCTTTTCTTTAAACAACCAGTTTTTTTCACCTGCATCTACGGGTATTACAGACCTGGGCACTAATAATGCAAGATGGAAAAAAGTTTTTGCTGGCACTGTGGTAACAGATCATATCATTGGTAACGGAGCTACCCCTGTTGTTTTGGCAGGCTCCGGGACGGGCTCCGGGGCAAGTATTTCCGGCACCGACCTGGCAGGCTGTATTACCGTAAAAACCGGCATAGCCCCATCAGCTTCATTAACTGTAGTTACAGTTACTTTTAACACAGCGTTTTCGGCAATACCACGAAGTATTATTTTAACACCTGCCAATGCAGATGCAGCGGTTTTAAGCGGCACATCTATGGTGTATATTGATCAGGCTGAAATAACCAATAAAACATTTACCCTAAAGGCAGGCACACAGGCTTTACCAGCCGGTAAACTATATAAATGGTTTTACCAGGTAATTCAATAGGGTTTTGTAACCGGTTAATATTTTCATTTTTTAAGATAATTAAAATCGGTTTATTGATTCCCTTTCAATAACAAAAGACTATTTTAAGGTATATTTGGCTATTTACTTTAAAGCTCCGTAACATTCCACAAAAATTACGAAAATTGCAGTTAAGCCTGGCCAGAAAATAATATTTGAACTGAGCATTAATAAGTTGGTAGAATAATAAGCCAGCGTATATTTTGAATGGTTGTAAAGCATTAGAAAGTAAAATATTGTCATTTAAAATAACTTAATAACACAAAATGAGTTTTATATATATAAAAGCAAAAAAGATCTATTATTTTCTTTTGGAATTAGTCACTTTTGGAAGGGGGGTTAAAGTTAAGATTAACGGATTTCAATTAAAATTGCCTTCAAAATATTACAGGAATTTTCCAGATGGCTATGAAAATGATAATTTTGAATTTTTTGCGAAAAATACACCTTCAAATGCTGTAGTACTCGACATTGGTGCCCATATTGGATTATATGCAGTTTTTTTTTGCAAAAAATTTTAATGCCAGGGTATCTTGTTTTGAACCATCACCTGCTACTCAAAAAATTCTTAAAAAGGTAATTGAAATTAACAATTGCCAGAATTTAATTACTCCATATAACCTGGCAATTTCTGATAAACCGGGTAAAGCAAATTTTTTCATAAATACAGATCTTGCTATTTCAGTAAGTAATAGCCTGATTGACTATAATATTGGCGATGGTGTAAAACGTGATGGATCTTATGAAGTGGATTTGGTAAGCATTGATGATTTTGTATTACAACATTCCTTAAAAGTAGATGTTTTAAAGATAGATGCAGAAGGCGTGGAATTGCAAGTGTTACAGGGGGCATCTAAAACTTTTCTTCAACATCGCCCAATTGCTATATTAGGACTTCATCCGTTTGCTTATGATGACAGGCAGGATACTCTTACAAGGATTTGGGATATACTAATAACTTACAAAATGCAAATTGTAATGGAAGGGAAGCCGGTTACAAAAGAAGAGTTTTGTATGAATGACTGGCACATATTTGATGTTCAGTTGCTACCCGGGTAGATACAATCGGTTACTGGTGTCGTAAATTGTTACTCAGTATAGGATAATCTTTGTATTTGAATACAGCTGGTTATTATTACAGGTAAGTATGACTAAAATAAATAAACAGCATTGTGACTATAATAAGAGCAACCGAGGATAAGAGTATACACTTAAAAGGATTAAATGGTATTCGTGCAATTGCAGTTTTATCAGTTGTGTTTTCGCATGTGTTTGTAAATTTAAATAAGTTTGGGTTACCCAAATTGAAAAATGGATGGGAGCTTGCCAATTTTGGCGTAACAATGTTTTTTACCTTAAGCGGATTTTTGATAACCTTTCTCTTATTAAAGGAGAAAGCGGAGTTTTCAACAATAAGCATAAAACAATTTTATGTAAGAAGAATTTTGAGAATATGGCCATTGTATTATTTCTGCCTGATTATTACGCTGCTAGTGATGTATTTTTACATACACGATAAGATTACAGGGGTTACGTGTTTTTATCTTTTTTTAGGCGCTAATATACCTTCTGCACTTGGGCTGGCTTTTCCTTTACTTACTCATTACTGGTCATTAGGAGTAGAGGAGCAATTTTATCTGTTTTGGCCGTGGTTAATAAAGAAATTCTCACCACTTAAGGCCGTAGTTTTTTTTCTCATTTTATTTATGGCACTTAAACTATCATTAAGATTTTTGATGCCTCTTTCATTTGCTTATCAATTTATTTTTTTAAGCCGCTTTGATTGTATGGCAATTGGAGCATTTGGTGCAATCTTAGCTTACCAGAGAAATAACTTGTTTTTAAAAATTTGTTTTCATCCCGTTATAGAGATTGCATGCTTGATAGTTATCGTTCTTATTGCTTTAAATTTACTTACCGTTACAGATTTTTTAAAGCACGATTTGTATTCAGTAGCAACACTGGTTATTATTATTAATGTTGCTTTTAATCCCAAAACAGTAATCAGTCTTGACAATAGAGTATTTGAGTTCGTGGGGAAAATATCGTACGGAATTTATATTTACCATATAGGTATCATTTTTTTAATAAGCCGTTTTTTATTACAAGATAGCTTTTATGAATATACACCTGCAGGAAGGACTTATATGTTTAATGGTTATTGCTTTAACCATGCTTGTTGCTTTTCTTTCTTATAAATATTTAGAAACACCTTTTTTGCGATTAAAGAATAGATTTTCAAAAATTAAAAGTCATTTATAACTGGTTAAGTGCAATTGTGGAAAATAAAGAAAATAAAAATAGAAAGTTTGGAATTGTCTTAAGGTATACAAAATCTTTTGGTACTTACGCATTCAGTTATTTCTTTAATGCCGGTATCAGCCTGCTTATACTCCCTGTATTAAGCCATTATCTTTCGAAAGAAGATTATGGTGTTATTGCTCTTTTTACGGCTGCCCAAACCCTAATTCTTCCATTCCTTAGCATGGGTATTCAACTTAGTATGGGGGTAGATTTTTTTAAGAAGCCGGGGGATGAATTTAAGTCTTATTTCAATACGGCTTTTAAAACTATTCTTTCCTCTTTTTTATTCTTTACAGTTCTTGCCTTTATTTTTTCAGGCTTTATTAGTTCCCGTTTGCATACCTCCTGGATCTTTAGTGTTTTATTACCCTTTTGTGTACTGTCAAGTTTATCTGCCGATATTTATTTAACCTACCTTAGAAACACTAATAAAGCAGTAAAATTTGTGTTGTTCTCTATTTGCAGAACAGCATTTGAAATTGGACTGGCAGTTTTATTAGTGGTAAAATTTTCAATGGGCTGGCAGGGCAGATTATATGCAGCCGTTGCTGCGGCAGTAGTTATTCTTATTATAGTAGTATATTTTTTTTACCGAAACCGGCTTTTGCGCTGGACTGGCTTTTCTGTAAAAACTTCCCGTGAAGTAATCAAACACTCTCTCCCATTTATACCCGAAAGGATCAGTATATTTTTTTTTACTGCAGCCGATAGATTTTTTTTAGAACGGTATACCAGTACCAACGAAGTTGGGTTATATAATATGGCCTACAATGTAGCTTCCCTTATTATGATGGTAATTATTTCCCTTTCGGCAGTATATGTGCCTTCAGTCTACAAGTTTCTTTCGGAAGACAATAAAAGGAAGGCATTACGCAGTGCCTATATTTTTATAGGAGTATGTTTTATTTGCTGCCTGGGTATGTTTATAGTTATACCCGTTTTCTTTCATTATATTATAGATCAGAAATTTTTGCAAGGCCAGGTATATGCTTATTACCTCGTGATCTCCATGTTTTTTTGGGCTGTTACACAGGCTTTATACCCGTTTCTGATGTTCCATAAAAAGAATTATATAATAATGGCTTTTGCTATTACTGGTTCTTTATTGAGTATTGGATTAAATTTGCTTTTAACTCCACGCCTGTTTACCTGGGGTGCAATAATAGCTAATGGCAGCAGCTATTTTGCACTTACCATGTTTTACGTAGTATATGTATACTTTTGGGCGAAAAAAAATACAACGGGAAACTTATCTATTTCATAAATTTGTACAGTTTTCAAAAAGGTTATACCACCATAAACATAATGACTATCGCTTTTTTTCACCCTATTAATTTACTTGCAGTTGATGTTATAACGTTATTGGAGAAGTTTTGTAGTGATGGGCACAAGGTGATTCTGATAACAATGCAACCCTATGGGCATTTACATAAAGAACTTGACGGGAAGGGAGTGATTTTTGAATATTTGGGTGCAGAAAGAAAAAGCCGTAGCCAATACTACATTGGCAATGGTAAAAAACTTGCAAATATTTGTAAAGCATATAAGGTAGATTTTTTATATAATAATCTTGCCGAAAGTCAGCTGATCGCCTTTTTTGCAAGAATTTTCAGAAAAACGCCGATGGTTTATTACAGGCATTTTCCAGATAATTATATTTTGACCTGTACAAAAAAAGAAAAATTTTTTGAAACAGCAATCAGCAAATTATCCAGGCATATTCTTGTTCCTTCTTCAACCTGTATTCCCTTTTTGCAAAAGTATGAAGGAATTGATCCTAAAAAAGTAACCGCTATAAACCTTACTTATTCATTGGAGTATTATAAAATGAATGATGAGAAGGCGGCCTTATTAATGAAGGAAAAACAAGAGTCTGGAGATTTGATTTTAGTGAGCCTTGCAAGAATGGTCCCGGTTAAAAGGGTTCACCTCCAACTACAAATTGCCAAACAATTAAAGGAATCGGGACTCCGGTTTAAATTTTACATTTTAGGGAATGGTCCGGTATACAAAGAATTATTACAACAGCTTTCCGAAAACAAGCTGGAAGACTATTGTATAATGCCCGGTTTTGTAGGAGATGTAATGACCTACCTTTCTGCAGCAGACATTTTGATACATACCTCTGAATCGGAAGCCAGTTCGCATGTTATTAAGGAGGCGGGTTTAATGAAAAAATTAGTAATTTGCTGCAATGGTGTAGGGGATTTTAATACATACCTTTTTAATGGGAAAAATGCTTTTTTGGTAGATAAGGCCAATCCCGTTTCGGAAATGACAGCTATCATCTCCGATATTAATGATAAAAAAATAGATTGCAATATTACAAGCCTGGCTCTTTATGAAACGGTACAGCAGAATTTTACTGTAAATAACGTTATTGACCAGCATTATAAAATGATAAATAAATTATTAAATGACTAAAATTTTGGTAACCGGCGGAGCCGGTTTTATTGCCTCCTGCCTGATAGAGAAACTGGTACAGGATAAAGACGTACTTGTAGTAGCGGTGGATAATTTTTTAACTGGTCACCCAGACAGGATTCTTCCTGCAGATACCCCCAATTATACCTTTATAAAAGGAGATGCAAACAATTATAATGACTTGTCAGGCATTATGCTCTCGTGGAAATTTGATTATGTATTTCATTATGCTGCCGTGGTAGGTGTGGCCCGAACCCTGGAAAATCCAGTAATGGTTTTGGAAGATATCACGGGGATTAAAAACATTTTGCAACTATCGAAAAATACCGGAGTAAAGCGGATATTCTTTTCTTCCAGTTCGGAAGTGTACGGAGAACCAGTAGAGTTTCCTCAAAACGAACAAACCACACCACTCAATTCCAAATTGCCTTATGCCATTGTAAAAAATATTGGTGAAGCTTTTTGCCGTTCTTATCATCAGGAATATGGACTTAATTTTACCCTGTTCCGCTTCTTTAATACCTATGGTCCTAAACAAAGTTCCGATTTTGTAATGAGCCGCTTTATAAAAGCTGCATTAAAGAATGACCCCATCACTATTTACGGAGATGGATTACAAACCCGTACTTTTTGTTTTGTAGACGATAATATTGATGCCTGCATTAAAGCACTTAAGAATGGTATATTTATAAATGACGTGGTAAATATTGGTAATGACATCGAACTTACCATATTGCATTTAGCTAAAACCATCATACAGATTACTGGCTCTTCTTCGCCTATTGTTCATTTGCCAGCTTTAAAAGAAGGCGATATGACAAGACGCAATCCTGATATTGGTAAAATGAAGCAATTGCTGCAAAGGGAGCTCACCCCGATAGAAGAAGGCATCAAATATATTATCCAATCACCTATTTTCCAGAAGATCAATGGCACCCGATAATCAACCTTTTTTTTCAATTATTATTCCAACTTATAACCGTGCCGCATTAATTGTAAAAACAATAGAAAGTGTGCTGGCGCAAAGTTTTACCGGTTACGAAGTGATTGTTGTTGACGATGGCAGTACTGATAATACTGTAGATGTAGTGAAGCCCTACATAAATGAAAAACTGAACTATTATAAAAAAGAAAATGCAGAACGTGCTGTTGCCAGAAATTTTGGCACCAAAATGGCAAAGGGGCAATATATAAATTGGTTGGATTCTGATGACCTGCTGCTGGTTGATCATTTGCAGGTAATTTATGATTTTTTAAAAGAAAATAAATTTCCTGATGTTATTCATACCGGTTTCCGCCACGAAGATGATAAGGGAAAGCTGCTGGAAGTAAGGAACCAATTTCCTGCATTGGTAAGCGAGCAGTTGCTAACGGCAAATAATTTCAGTTGTAATAATATCATTGTAAAAACTACAGTGGCACTTGATAATTTATTTATTGAAGACAGGGCCTTATCCGCAAGCGAGGATTATAATTTATGGATAAGGCTAGCAGCCCAAAAGCCCGTGCTTTGCTGTAATACAGTTACAACTATTGTAGTAAATCACGAAAACAGGAGTGTGTTTACTATGAAGAACAAGGATATGTTGATTATACGTTTTGAAAAACTGATCAACTATACCATTGCTGATAAAATGGTAAGTAAAACTTTTGCATCTAAACTAAAATATTTTAAAATGCAAAGCTACCTGGTTCTGGCACAAACGCTCTGCATTAATAAGTTTAAGGGGCCGGCATTAAAATTTTTATTTAAAGCCATTAGTAACAGCCCGGCTGTATTTTTTCAAAAAGGGTTTTATGTATTAATTAAATACATGCTATTTTAAAGAAGATATTTTATGATAAAAAAAGAATTTGCAGATCTGGATAGTGATTATTTGAAAATAAATCCTACCTGGCATATAGAAGATTCTCCATGGAAAGCCACGCAGATCATTCGTATGATTGAGGAGAAAAAGCTAAAACCAACTACGGTAGTGGAAATTGGATGCGGTGCCGGGGAAATTTTAAATCAGCTGCACGACAGGCTGGAAGATAGCACTGTACAGTATTCTGGTTACGAAATTGCACCGGATGCTTATAACTTTTCTTTACAAAGGCAAAAAGAGCGGCTTCATTTTTTTCATGAAGATTTGCTGCAAAAAGACGAGCATTTTGACCTGTTACTGATGATAGATGTTTTTGAGCATGTAGAAGATTATTTTGGGTTTATAAAAGCAGCAGCAAAAAAGGCAGATTATAAAATCTATCATATTCCGCTCGATATTTCAGCGTATGCTGCTATAATAAATAATTATAAATACATCCGTACACCTGGTGGCCACATTCACTATTATACAAAATATACCGCATTGGCCACTCTAACAGAAACCGGCCAGGAAGTGCTTGGTTGGTTTTATACCAAAAGTTCTACCGAACTGTACCGTAATAAAGTAAACCTTTTTGGAAGGTTTATTAATTTGATCAGGCGTATCCTGTTCAGAATAAATCCTGATTTTTGTGTAAGGTTAATGGGTGGTTATTCTTTATTAGTGCTTACAAAATAGATTTACCAGTTCATTTTTTTAAAATGACGGGGGTTGATGAAGCCCATATCCCGGGTGTATATTTTATTGCCCTTGAACAAATCAAAAATATTTCTCAGCCAGTTTTTTAAACGGCCAGGTATTATTTTTTGATAAAACGATTTTAAAATATTTTTTTTGCCTGTTTCTTTGCCCTTGCTCTGTGTATTGGCAGTTGTCCATATTTGCGAATAATCGCTTTGAAAAGGGGAATCTAAAAATATTTCTTTATCAGATATCTTTTCGGCAATCACCATTAAACGCGTTAATACAGAATTGGTAAACTGCACACGGCTTTTTGCTTTATGCGGATCTGTTATTTCGTACCAGTTTTTATCATTTGGTGTCAGTATAATTTTTTTAACCCGAAACCCATTATCTTCAGAAAAAATTCTAAAATACAGTTCAGGACTAAACTGATAAAAACCATGCCCGTTTTGATTATTAGCAGGGGTGATTGCAATAAAGTGGCCACCGGGTTCCAAAGCTTTCATACAGCTTTTTATAGCCACTGGAAAGTTGAAAACATGTTCTAGTGTGCCCCCATCAAATATTGTAGAAAAAGAATTATTATATATTGCTGGCCATGCAAGATTGAGGTCTTGGGTAATGTCTGCTTTTTCGTATGAGGAATAGTCCAGGCTTTTGATATTTTTAGCTCCAAGTAATTCAAAAATTGGTTCAGCGAACTCCCAGTTAGGATCAACTGCAGTAACTGGCTTAACAAATGCATTATATTTTTGCGCCAGTTTGCTGATGTATTTTTTTTCTGTGTACGAATTCATCCTGCCTAATGTGAGCAGTTCTTCAAAGGATACTCCGGTTTTTTTTGCATAGGCCAAAAATTTTACACAATTATTGGAAATTGCCATATCTATTGTTTCGTTTTAACTGATCAAAATTAATGTATACATTAATATGGTTGAAATTTATTTATGCTTACTGATGCGGCTATTGATGTGTAGTTCGGCATTGTTCAAACAAACAGTAAGGGTACGTTTATAAAGAAAAATAAAATAAGGGAGCTGACATCGGTTCATTTTATCTGCAAATTTGGAACTCTAATTATTATGCATTGTATTATTTAATTCCAAAGGGTATTATTAAATTTTTTAAGCAAAAAGACTTGTAATATTCGCACTAAAGTTTCAACACAGAACTTAGAGTTATAAGGTACTTCTATGTACTAATTTATTAGTAAATTTGCGGCAGATTCAATTGTTTATGTTGGTAGCACTAACAATTGGAAAGAGTTGCCGAATCCTTCGTTCCTCCAACAGGCGTATGCTTGTTTTTATAAGGAAATCGGTATTCAATTTTTTTAGATCACCTAAATAGCATGAATGCTATTTTAACTGTTTTACATTTTATAAAACCTAATGTTAACTAATCAACAAAAAAACTTACACTTAATACAACTGTTACGTGGTATAGCCAGTATTCTGGTAGTCCTGTTGCATATTACTATTAACTACCAGGAAAATACCGGGCAGGATTTTTTGTTTGGTTTTTTTAAATTTGGAGGCAGTGGGGTAGATGTATTTTTTGTGCTGAGCGGATTTATTATCACTCATGCAAATCTGCGGTATGTAGAGCAGTCATCAACAGTAGTTAAATTTCTTAAACGCAGGTTCATCAGAATCTTTCCTATTTACTGGATAGTTATTACAGGGCTTTTGGTCCTTCAACTGGTGCTTCCTTCTTTTTACAACACAGCCTTTGATACAGGCTTTAGCAATATTTTACAAACTTATTTATTGTTGCCAGGCCATATCATGCTCAACGGGGTCAGCTGGTCGCTTACCAATGAATTGTTTTTTTATCTTTTGTTTATGCTGGCATTACTGATACCAAATAAGAAAATTACTTTTTACTTAATGGTAGTTTATTTTATCCTGCTTATTGTATTTGCATTAAGTAACCAGCAGGGAATAGCTGGAAATGCATATGCTGAAATATTCCTCTTTCCGATGAATATTGAGTTTTTCCTTGGGGTATTTATTGTTTTATTGGTAAACCGTATCCCCAGAAACTGGGTGTATCCAATATTGATAGGAGGGATTTTACTTTTCATTGTGAGTGCTTTGCTCAATAACAGTGATCTTACTGTGGTAAGCAGTTCTTCTAACCAGGCTTTAAACCGAGTGTTGTTGTTTGGATTTCCTTCCTTCCTGGTTATCCTGGCTCTTGTAAAAATGGAATTAAGCAAAACGGTTAAAATGCCTGACCTGTTCCTCCAGCTTGGCGATGCATCTTATTCCATTTACCTGATACACCTGCCTATTGTAGCAGCATTTTTTAAAGTGCTTGCTAAGTTTAATATAAATAACAGCGTGGTTTTATTCCTGTTAACCTGTCTTTTATTCATTATAATTTGTGTGGCAGGAATATTTATATATCATAAAATTGAAAAACCATTGATAAAAAAACTTAACAAGCTATTATTGTAATTATTAAGATTGTAGATAGTTTATAAATGAATTTATTATGAAAGAAATAAACTGTGATTTTTTAAAAATTGATAATACTCACCTAAACCTTGGTCATGTTATCAGGATTGGATCAGTAAGAGACGGAGGGTATTTTGTTACCAAACGAATGATTGAAGAATCTGCGTTTTTAATCTCAGGCGGTATATCCTATAATGTTGCCTTTGAGAAAGATTTTTGGGATATTAACAGAAGTGCAAAACTGATCATGATAGACGGATCGTTTAATTTTTTTACTTACCTGGCCCGGCCATTTTACTGGATGCTGTTTAAAAGATCATTCACCATGAAGATTGGTGGGTTGATAGATATGCTGTTTTTAAAAAAGAAAGCTACCTTTTTGAAAAAATATTTAGGCCCCAATTTTTCTATGAAACAGATTGTTGATGCACATGTAGGGCAGGAGATGAAAGGGTATTTGAAACTAGATATTGAAGGCGCAGAATATGCATTACTGGATGATATTATTTTGCACAGGAGCAGGTTAACTGGTGTGTCTATTGAATTTCACAATGTACCCGATTATATATCCGCTATAAACGATTTTATTGCCCAAATAGATATGCATGTAATAGGCTTTAATATAAATGAAACCGGAGGATTGAATACAGCTGGTATTCCCAATGTAATTGAACTGTGTTTTGCTGATGAAGCCTACACCAATGCCACAGCATTTGATAACAGGGAAGGCAAAAAATTCAGTAACGAACCAGTTAACGAATTGCTTATTCCAACATTTTAAATAACTGGCAGTGTAGATAGTTTATTCAATTGCTGCACAATGTAAAGCAGCCGCTTAATGCGGTGTCTTTGCACTACAACTATTTTTTATTTATGAAAATATTACACATACTATATTCAGGATTGGGAGGGCATGGCAATGTATTCTTTTCTATGGTTGATGCGGATATAGAACACAGGTACCAATACGAAGCGATTTTTTTTGGTATTGAAGACATAAGACCTGAATATATTAAGATGGCAGAAGAAAAGGGAATTGCATGGTCTTTTGTTAAAAAGAAACCGGGATTAGATCTAGCATCCTACAGGCAGATTGCCCGAATCATTAAACAATCTGCACCCCAAATATTGTTTTTGCACGGAGGCTGCTATTTTTTTCCGGCATGGTATGCAGCCTTGGTTGCTCCACGTAAAATGAAAATAGTAGTTAGGGAAACCGTGCCTAACAATTTAAAAACAACAGTAGATTGGGCAGGCCTTGTTTTCGCATTGATCTTTGCTAAGAAAACTGTTTTTTTAAATGTAGAATACCGTGATATTGTAAAAAAGCAACTCTCCCTGATTTTTTCAGATAAAAGAACACAGGTAATTGGTAATGGTATAAACCTTAACCTGTTTAAACCTGATCATAACACGGACACCGCTTGTACAAGAATAGGTATGCAAGGCCGGCTTTCTACTACTAAAGACCATGCTACCTTAATAAAGGCTTTTAATATTGTTGTAAAACAATGGGCCGGTAAAAGGAACTTTGAATTAATTATTGCTGGTGATGGTACACAACGGGCTGAGCTGGAAAAGCTTGCCGCAATGCTGCAGATAAGCGATAAGATACATTTTTTGGGCATGCTAAAAGAAGCGGCATTGCCTGCTTTTATTAACTCGCTGGATATATACGTACATGCAACACTTGGCGAAATGATGAGCACAGCTATTATGCAGGTGATGGCTTGTGAGTTACCAATTATTGCATCTGACGTATTTGGGGTTAACAATATGGTGCAAAACCAGGTAAACGGAATTTTAGTGCCATTGGGCGATGAGCATAAGCTGGCATCTGCCATTCAAAATTTTATTGATAACCCGGAACAGGCCGCCGGCTTTGCCAAAAATGCTTTTACTTTTGCTGTAAATAATTACAGCAACGAGATGATGTTTAAAAAATATCAAATGGTATTTGAAGAAGCCTGATAGGCTGTTTAACTATTGACTGCTATCATATTGTTGTTGCCGATTAAAGCTGAACAATTTCAGCAGTTGTAATTAAAGTATATTGATACATGAAGAAAAGAATTTTAATTGATGCAACAACCATAATAGAAAAGAAAGATGGCCTGTCGCAATATATCATCAGCATACTGAGCCACCTGCCCGCCACCGCATTTGATGAATTCCATTTAATGGTGTTGGTAAACAGAGGCCTTAAACGCAAAGAATTTTGGGATGTGGTGCGTAGTGATAAATTTGAAATTGTAGAGGCAAGTATTGCACCCATTGGCCCAAAGCGTGACAGGGATATGCTTGTTTTTTTTAACAGCTTTAAAAACAGGTTTGATCTTTTTCACAGCACATCTAACCAGTATCCTTTGTTTTTAAAGAATGGCATAGCCACCGTACATGATATTACGTTTAAAAAATACCTCGACAGTAAGTGGTGGACATTTAATATGGGCAGCCGCTATCTTAACCTGGTTATTAAAAGATCATTAAAAAATGCAGCTGCTGTAATTGCAGTATCAAACCATACAAAGGCAGATCTTGTAAAGCATTACCATTTAGATAAGCTAACACAGGAAAAAATAGCCGTGATTTATGAAGGCTGGGAGCACCTTATTGTTAATAATGATGAACAGGGTACCGTAGCCATGCCCCAGATTAATAATTATTTGTTTTATGTAGGCACTACCCGCCTGCATAAGAACATGAAAAACTTGCTAAAAGCATTTCAGCTTGCATGTACAAATCTTCCTGCAAATATCAAGTTGGTAATAAGCGGCAACGAAACTTACCTGGATGAAGAAGATAAAAAAACCATTGCCTTAATAAACATTTCAGGGGAACGGATAAAATTTACGGGGTTTGTATCTAAAACTGTTCTAGAGCATTTATTCCGGAATGCAGATGCTTTTATTTTTCCTTCGCTATCCGAAGGATTTGGTATCCCTGTATTGGAATCTTTTTATTTTAATAAACCCCTTCTTTGTTCCAATGCAACATCATTGCCTGAGATAGCTGGTGATGCAGCATTGTATTTTGATCCGGAGAAACCGGAGGATATATCTAAAGTGATCTGTTATTTTTTTAATAACCCCGGCATACATGCTGAACTTGTAGCCAAAGGAACTGAAAGATTAAAATTTTTTTCTTGGAAAATAGCGGCTACCGAAACAGTTGCCTTGTACAGCCGTGTGCTTAGCCAATTGCCTTAACAAATTATGGTCTAGCTTTCTTTTCCTCAAATTTTTTGATCCGTGCTTTTGTATAAATGGCTATAAGCATAAAGAAATAAAAAGGAAGAATAGGAAGCCGGTACCGCACCAAGGTACCAAAATTAAAAGTAGTAAAGCCTACCACGGCAGCCAGCAACAGGGTAAATATAAATGCAAAGAATATATAGGGCTCAGAAAATAATAAGTAGAAAAACCTAACTACACCTGCCTTAAACAATACATAAAAAAAACCAATCAGCATAAGGAAGGATTCCAGCGCTGATAATAACATGATCGGTTTTTTGGATTCCCATAAAAATGGGCGGAAGATCGTTGAAAACATAGCCATCGGGCTTCTTACAATAAATGAGGAAACACTCAAATCAAAATCACCTCCTTTAAAACCAGCCAGGCTGTTTTCATCATCAACTTCTCCCTGGGCGTATACCCCTTTAAAAACCTCAATCTGATCTTTAGATTCCTGCAGCAAAGATTCTATAGTGGAAGCCATGCTTATAAATACCACAACAGAACCGACAGCTATTATTAAAATGATCAGGGCGAATTTTAAAATGTTCTGCCTGCTATTTTTCAGGATAAGGATTACGTAGCCCAATGTGGCAGATACAATTAAGAGACTGGCTATATAACTTTTTAAGATGTAGAGAGAATAGAGCATTATCACCAGTGTTATTATGTACCTAATGCTGAATTTTTTAACTACAAAAAGCTGATGTATAAAATAAATGATAAAACCAATTAAGCCAAGACAAATAGAATCCTTCATTAAACCACTACCCCAAAACCAGATAGATGGTGTAAATAAAATGGTAATAGCCAGCAGCTTTTCTCCTTTTTTTTCAAGAATATTATTGAAGGTATTGAACAGTTTCCATAGACCGGCAAAAGAGAAGAAGCCAAAGAAAAGAGAAATAACTAGGTAACTGTTGAAGCAGATATACGACAGTGCTGCAGAAATCTTCATGATGGTAAAATTGGCATTGGAGCTTATGCCTGTTGGCAGATTCTGGTCTCCTGTAACCAACATGTTTTGTGGCTTTAAAAACTCTTCGGATGAAAAGAAGAATATCTTAAAAGGGTTACCTCCATCTTTAATAAAATCTCTGATAAAATTACTGCCCATATAAAAACCAAAAGAATCACCATAACCATAGTAGTACTGTATTACCAAGGCATATAAAAAACTACCCCCCATATGTAAAAAAAAAGCAGCTATAAAATATTTTCTTAAGGGCGTGGCATGGTATTTTCTAGCTGTTATTATTATAATAAAATATAAAAAAAACAGGTAAATAGGAAATATCAAAAAATCAAATACTGTTATGTACTGCATTAGGCAGGTTGTATAGCCGGTTTAAAATTATAAATGCTGCAATATACTTATTAGTTTTTTTATAGGTGTACAATAATATAAACGGTTAATTTACTATGCAATAGCAGCTGGGCTTGCTATGTTTACCTTACTTTGTTTAATAAATATGCCTAAGCTGTGGGTTGGTAATACATTTTACCTTTTTTTGTTTGGCTTGTAACCTTCTGTTCAGCTTAAAAAACCTGCAACAAAATGGCTTTTAAAGCAGGTATGCCTATTGCAGTTTGCAGTATGGGGTATCTTGCAAAATTATCTGCAGCGGCAGATTCGGTAAAAGCTTGTTTTAAAAGTTATTTTAAATGGCTGAATTATCGGTTTGCATTAGTTGTACCGCTTGTACACGAAAACTGTTTTTTAAATTTTAGCATCTCTTAATTTTGTTATTTTTGTATCTATATGATTACTATTCTAGTTACAGGCTGTGCAGGTTTTATTGGAAGCCATGTTTGTACATTATTACTCAATAAAGGCTTCAGCGTTGTTGGAGTAGATAATTTTGATCCTTTTTACAGTCGCACTGCAAAAGAATTGAACCTGGCAAAATTTAAAGCACACCCGGCATTTAGTTTTTATGAAATTGATATAACAACTGGCTTAGATGCCATTGAAGCAGAAAATGTAAAAGCAGTAATACACCTGGCGGCTAAAGCCGGTGTAAGGCCATCCATTGAAGACCCGGCGGGTTACATTAATGCAAATATTAATGGAACACAAAAGGTACACGAGTTTATGCAGGCAAAGGCAATTCATAAACTTGTTTTTGCATCCTCTTCATCTGTTTATGGCAACAACAAAAAAATGCCTTTTAGCGAAGATGATAATGTTGATAATCCGATATCACCTTATGCACTTACTAAAAAAGCCGGCGAGCTGATGAATTACACGTTTCATCATTTATACAATATTGATGTTATTAATCTTCGCTTTTTTACAGTGTATGGTCCCGGTCAGCGTCCCGACCTAGCTATTCATAAATTTGTTGAAAGAATAGCAAAAGATCAAGCTCTGGTTTTATTTGGTGATGGAGAAACTGCGAGGGACTATACCTATGTTGAAGACACAGTATCTGGTATTTACAATGCATTGGAATATTGCCTAAACAATACCGGTGTTTACACCACCCTTAACCTCGGCAACAACAAACCAGTTAAGCTTAATGAACTGGTAGATGTTATTTATGCAGCAATGGGTAAAGAAAAAAATGTAGTGTACGAAGACATGCAGGCCGGCGATGTGGATATCACTTTTGCTGATATAACCAAAGCAAGCAAATTACTTAATTATAAACCGGAAACAGGTTTAACAGAAGGTATCAGGAAATTTATTGAATGGTATAATACAAGGAATGAGCGGGGCAACATTGAGTAATATTATGCCGTTTTAGCGTTACTTTTAACTCAAAATATGGTAATGTCAGCAGAAACACAAAATCCAAACAACTCAACATTCATGAATCCGAACATTGACTTACTGAACCCCTTTACCCAAAAGCCATTGCAGGAACAGGCTAATGGACTGGCTGAAAATGGGATCATTGTTTTTCCTTTCAAAATTGGAGCCTACCGCCTAGTACAAGATGATAATTACACCGAAAACTTCGGTTACCAATGGAATAAATTTGTAGGTACCCAGGTAGATAAATCGACAGATTTGGATATGAGCAAGGTTCGTTTTTTTGCCGAAACCAATTGGGATAAAGAAGACCTGACCAATTTAAATGTATTAGAAGTAGGTAGTGGGGCTGGCAGGTTCAGCCAAATAATTTTAGATTATACCAAAGCCAATTTATACTCGGTAGATTATAGTAATGCAGTAGAAGCCAACTATAAAAACAATGGCCCAAACGAACGATTACATTTATTCCAGGCAAGTATATACGAAATGCCTTTTGCAAAAGCACAATTTGATAAAGTAATTTGTTTGGGTGTGTTACAACATACCCCCGATTTTAAAAAAAGTGTGCAGTGCTTAATTGATATGGTAAAACCAGGGGGGCAATTAATTGTAGATTTTTATACCATTAAAGGTTGGTGGACTAAAATACATGCAAAATATATTTTTAGGCCATTTACAAAAAACATGAGCCACGAAAAATTGTATAAAAAAATTGATAGCAATATCGATTGGCTTATAAAAACGTATCGATTTTTTTCTAAAATTGGGCTAGGTAAAATTGTAAATCGTTTTTTACCCATTTGCGATATTGATGGTACATTGCCTAAAAACTTGCCGTATAATCAATTAAGAGAACAATGTGTGCTAGATACCTTTGATATGTACAGTCCACAATTTGATAATCCACAAAAAATTAGTACAGTAGCAAAATGGTTTAATGAATATAATATGAGCAATGTTTGGGGTGGAATAATTACTTATCAAAACTGCTATGCAGCAGTGGTAAAAGGAATAAAAAAATAACTAAAATTCAATAATTAATATATGTGCGGTATCTCAGGCTTTGTAGATTTTTCTAAAAAAACAGATAAACTCATTTTAAAAAAAATGAACTCAATAATGCCCCACCGTGGACCCGATGGGGAAGGGTTTGGCTTTTATGAAACGCCAAATGCTACTATAGGCCTAGGACATAGGCGATTAAGCATAATAGATTTAACTGAAGGTGGCAGCCAACCCATGCAATTCAATAATTTATACATTACATTTAACGGCGAAATTTATAATTATAAAGAAATAAAAAAGGAATTAGAAGCCAAAGGGCACACGTTTAATAGCCATAGCGATACCGAAGTAATTTTACATGCTTATGCAGAGTGGGGCTCTCAAATGCTACAAAAATTTATAGGCATGTTTGCTATTGTTATTTACGATGAAAAGCAAAATAAATTGTTTGCTTGTAGAGATAGAGCTGGTGTAAAACCATTCAATTATTTTTATAAAGATGGTTTGTTTTTATTTGGATCCGAGTTAAAAGTATTACACCAACACCCTGCCTATACCAAGGAAATTAATATTGATGCTGTTGCCGTATATATGCAAATAGCCTACATACCAGCGCCGCATAGTATTTTTAAGGATACTTATAAACTAAAGCCTGGTCATTATTTACAAATTGATTTAAATACTACAGAACTTTCTACACATCAATATTGGAATGTGTATGATGCGTACAATAAACCTAAGTTAACTATTAGTTTTGAAGAAGCTAAAATTGAAACCGAAAAAATACTAACAAGTGCTTGCCAATATAGAATGGTAAGCGATGTGCCTGTTGGTGTATTTTTAAGTGGCGGTTATGATAGTGCACTTGTAACAGCATTACTTCAAAAAAACAATACTGAAAAAATTAAAACCTTTACCATTGGTGTGCCAGATGAT
>JANNWD010000515.1:0-2613 GCA_031408315.1 Bacteroidota bacterium | reverse complement strand
ATCTCTTTCTGGTTTGTAGGTACGATAGTTAATAGTTTCTGGCTTTAAAACTTCGCCATAGCTTTTTTCTAAAATACTATCTGGAGATGCTAACCCAATGGTAATTTGAGAAAAGCTTGGTCTTGGACGGTTTTCTTTTTTGAATGCCATATGATAATTAAAAATTAATAATTAATAATGAATAATGAATAATCCCTTAAAACTTTAAGTATTTACATTTTAGCAAACACTTAGCACTTTAGTAACTCAGTTCCCCTTTAGGGGCAGAGGGGTTTTATTCAAAATTCAAATCTAGTCCCAATCCTCTTAATTCATGTACTAATACATTGAACGATTCTGGTATACCAGCTTTAGGAATATTATCCCCTTTTACAATTGCTTCGTATGTTTTTGCTCTACCTATTATATCATCCGATTTAAGCGTTAACAACTCTTGTAAAATGTTACTAGCTCCATAAGCCTCTAATGCCCATACCTCCATCTCTCCAAAACGCTGACCACCAAACTGTGCTTTACCACCTAATGGTTGTTGTGTAATTAAAGAGTATGGTCCTATACTTCTGGCATGCATTTTATCATCCACCATATGGTGAAGCTTAATTACATAGATGATACCAACGGTTGCTTTTTGATCAAAGCGTTCACCAGTTTCTCCATCATATAAATAAGTATGTCCAAACTTTGGTAATCCTGCTTTTGTAATTTGCTCTTCAATTTCGGCAACACTTGCACCATCAAAAATTGGTGTGGCAAACTTCATTCCTAGTTTTTCGCCAGCCCAACCTAATACAGTTTCGTAAATCTGTCCTAAGTTCATACGGCTAGGTACACCCAATGGATTCAATACAATATCAACTGGTGTTCCATCTTCTAAGAAAGGCATATCCTCTGCTCTTACAATTTTAGCCACAATACCTTTGTTACCATGCCTACCAGCCATTTTATCTCCCACTTTAAGCTTACGCTTAACAGCTAAATACACTTTTGCTAATTTTAATACCCCCGTTGGTAATTCATCACCAATTGAAATATTAAATTTCTCTCTTTTGTATCTACCTAGTTCTTCGTTAAACTTTATACTGTAGTTATGTAATAAAATGTTGATTAATTCATCCACTTTTGCATCACCTGTCCATCCTAACGGATTTACATTTAAGTAATCAATATTGCCTAGATTTTTAGGATTGAATTTAGCACCCTTACCAATTAATATTTCACCAAAATTATTGCTAACACTTGCACTGCTCTTATCTTTTAATAAAGTTTGTAGCTTATTAATTAATAGTTCTAATAAATCTATTTCATTCTTCTCATGTACTTTTTCAATCTTTTCTAGCTGTGCTTTTTCTCTTACTTTAGCGTTTTTATCTTTTTTAGCTCTTTGGAATAATTTTTTATCAATTACTACACCTTCTGTACCGCTTGAAGCTTTTAAAGATGCATCTTTAGCATCACCGGCCTTATCTCCAAAAATGGCACGTAATAACTTTTCTTCTGGCGTAGGATCACTTTCACCTTTTGGAGTTATTTTACCAATAATAATATCGCCTTCTTTAATATGAGCACCAATACGAATAATACCGTTGCTATCTAAATCTTTAGTAGCTTCTTCACTTACGTTAGGAATATCTGGTGTTAATTCCTCTTCTCCTAATTTAGTATCTCTTACCTCTACCTCGTACTCACCAATATGAATACTTGTAAATAAATCTTCTTTAACTACTTTTTCGCTAATTACAATCGCATCTTCAAAGTTGTAACCTTTCCAAGGCATAAACGCAACTTTCATATTTCTACCCAACGCTAATTCGCCAGCCTTTGTAGCGTAACCTTCTGTTAAGAAATCGCCTTCGGCAACTTTTTGACCTTTAACGACTGCAGGGCGTAAATTGATGGTAGTTTCTTGGTTAGTACGAACGAATTTGGTTAGTTTATAAATAACTAAATCTTCCTCAAAACTTACTAATTGTTGTGTTTCGTTACGCTTGTAACGAACATGAATTTCGTTAGCATCTACATATTCTACCACACCATCTCCATCTGCATGTACTTGAATTCTTGCATCTCTTGCCGCTTTTCCTTCTAAACCTGTACCTACAATTGGTGCCTCTGGCTTAATTAACGGAACAGCCTGACGTTGCATATTGGAACCCATCAAAGCTCTGTTAGCATCATCATGCTCAAGGAATGGAATTAAAGAAGCACTTAACCCTACAATTTGGTTTGGTGCAACATCCATCCATTCTACTTCTTCTTTATCTAAAATTGGAAAATCGCCTGTTTGACGGCTCTTAATTTTATCGTCTACAAAGTTTCCTTTATCGTCTATATCAATATTTGCCTGTGCAATTTTTGCCGTGTCTTCTTCTTCGGCACTAAGGAAAGTGATTTTTTTCATATCTACTTTACCTTCTGTAACCTTACGATACGGCGTTTCAATAAAACCCATATCATTTATCTTAGCATGCACACACAAGGTATATATCAAACCAATGTTTGGTCCTTCTGGTGTTTAAATAGTACATAAACGACCGTAATGAGAATAATGAACGTCACGTACTTCAAAACCTGCTCTCTCTCTACTTAAACCTCCGGGCCCAAGGGCAGAAATAC
>JANNWD010000514.1:0-7160 GCA_031408315.1 Bacteroidota bacterium | reverse complement strand
CGACAAGTTAACGGAAATTCAAAAAATAATAAATGCCATCTTAGGTACTGCAAAGCGAAAAAGTCCGCTAAGCTATTTAATGAGTTTTTTTATTTTTTAACAAGCTGCTTTGATATTAGCATATTAGCAAATCAGCACATTAGCATATTAACCAATGTTTAAAAAAATATTAATTGCCAACCGTGGAGAAATTGCCTTACGTATTATACGTACTTGCAAAGAAATGGGTATTAAAACTGTAGCCGTTTACTCCACTGCCGATAAAGATAGTCTTCATGTACGATTTGCCGATGAAGCCGTTTGTATTGGTAAACCTGCCAGTGTAGATAGCTATTTAAATGTTGCCCACATAATGGCCGCTTGTGAAATTACCAATGCAGATGCTGTGCATCCTGGCTATGGTTTTTTAGCAGAAAATAGCAAGTTTGCAAAAATTTGTGGCGATCATGGAATAAAATTTATTGGCCCAACACCAGAAATGATTGACGCCATGGGAGATAAAGTTACTGCTAAAGAAACCATGATAAAAGCTGGAGTACCCGTTGTACCTGGTGTTGAGGGTTTATTGCAAAGTGTAGATCATGCAAAAAAATCGGCAAAAGAAATTGGCTACCCAGTAATTTTAAAAGCAACTGCTGGTGGTGGTGGTAAAGGCATGAGGATTGTTTGGAAAGAGGAGGACATTGAAAAAAATTACGACAATGCTAAAACAGAAGCTGCTGCATCGTTTAAAAATGATGGACTTTATATGGAAAAATATGTGGAGGAGCCACGCCATATAGAAATACAAGTTGCTGGCGACCAATACGGAACTGCAAGCCATTTAAGCGAAAGAGATTGTAGCATACAACGCCGTCATCAAAAATTAGTAGAAGAAAGCCCATCGCCATTTATGACGCCAGAATTGCGTAAAGCAATGGGAGATGCAGCCATTAAAGCTTGTAACGCTATAAATTATGAAGGCGTTGGTACTATTGAATTTTTGGTTGATAAACACCGTAACTTCTACTTTATGGAAATGAATACCCGTATACAAGTAGAACATTGCGTTACCGAAGAAGTAATCAATTTTGATTTAATTAAAGAACAAATAAAAATAGCCGCTGGCGAAAAAGTAAGTGGCTTACATTACGAACCACAAATGTGTGCAATTGAGTGCCGCATTAATGCTGAAGACCCTTACAATGATTTTAGACCAAGCCCAGGGAAAATAACGGTTTTACACCAACCTGGTGGGCATGGTGTACGTATAGATAGCCATGTGTATGCTGGCTACATAATTCCACCATATTACGATAGTATGATTGCAAAAATTATAACAGTTGCTAGAACAAGAGAAGAAGCTATAAACACAATGAGCAGAGCGTTAAGTGAGTATGTAATTGAAGGAGTAAAAACCACCATTCCATTTCACCAACAATTAATGAAAAACGAAGATTTTATTAGTGGCAATTTTACCACCAAGTTTTTGGAAACGTTTACAATGAAATAAAGTAAGAAAAGAAACTCGAAAAAAAGGGAGGCTTTTTTGTCCCTAAGGATAATGATGCCTACTGTATCTCTAGTAAATAATGTATAAATTGATTATACAAGAGTTTATACATCTGTTACAACAAGGCAACTAATTTTCATTTCAGCACTTAGTAGAAACCTACAGTAAACAAGTGTTTAACGTATGCTTAATATATTGCTTGGTAATGCAGAACTGAAGATTCCTACACAAGAAACATTTAAACAGGCATTTGAGTATATTAAATCATTCTAATAAAACTCATCTTTAACAATATGGATTTACAGGATAGCAATGAAAAAAGCATATAGTAAAGTCAGGAGAAGAAAATTAAGGCAACAGTTAAATAAAATATTACCGAGTTGGAGCCTACGCCCCACAATTATGTAAGAAGAAACTATAAACTACTGCCTACGCAAAATTAAAAAAATATAATCGAAGGATTTTAAACACTAAAGCATCAATATAAAACAATAGCTTTAAGCTAACTAAATAGCATTTAAACCCTTTAATATTTTAATACTTTAAATAAATTTTATGCTACACAATTTTTTTTTAAAAATACTACCAATATCGTTTTTACTACTATGTTCTTGGGGTAGTCTTGCTCATCCTGATGGCCATTATGATAAAGAAGATGAAATTGTTTTAAATACATGGCAGTTAAAAAATGGTGAATTAATAAAGGGTAATTTTTTTATGGGGGGAGATGATTTCATTATAGTGGAACAAAAAGGAGGAAAAACCCAAAAAATCGCTGTAGCAGATTTATCATTGCAAAATCAACACCTTGCCAATTTTAAAATAAAGAAATTTAAACAATTGAACGAAAATTTTCTTCACACTACAAAAACTAGAGTACTTCAGCAAAAAGGGTGGAATTTTGGCTACCTATTTTTAATCTTTATTCTATTACTTTTCAGTTTATTTATTTTTAAAAGAAAAGTTGGTTTTTTTAACATCGCTATTTATACAAACTCAAAATTTAGTATCACTGTTTACTCCTTTTTATTAATGAGTGTTTTACTTTACGCTTGCACAAAAAATTCGGATAATACTGCCACTACAACGCCTGCTACTACAATACCAAAAACTAGAACATTGTTCATCGACTCTGCATTTGCACCCTACAAACCTGCAATTTCTACCAGATGGGATGATACGTATTTTTTTGTTGCATCAAACGGAATACCAGCACATAATTTGATGGTTGGTATAACAAATTGGCAACAACAAGTACCCATTCCACAATTTTATACTGGTACAAATAGTTGGAGTATCCCTTTGCAACCAGTGTACGCTACCACACCTTTAAGTACCAAAACAAATTTTATGAAAGGGGCTGTTGCCATTGCTTCCAATGGTATACCTATTTTTAATGCATTAAATAATCGTGGCGAAGATTCCTATTTAATTGGGGAATTAGATAATTGGGGTGGGCATTGTGGAAAAGGAGATGATTATCATTATCATACTGCACCATTGCATTTATCAACAACCTCTGCATTAAAGCCCATTGCATTTGCATTGGATGGGTTTGCTGTTTATGGCACTACAGAACCTGATGGCACCGCAATGCAAATTTTAGATACATGCCACGGTCATATTATCAATAATAGTGTTTATCACTATCACGGCACTACAAACTATCCGTACGTAATTGGAGCGATGAAAGGCAAGGTAACCACCGACCCTGCTACAGTAGCTCCTGAAAATCAAATTTTACCACAGGCATTTCCTTCGCCATTACGACCAGCCACAAGTCCATTAAACGGAGCTTCTATTACTGCATTTACATCTTCAGGAACAAATGCTTACAAATTAACGTATAAAGTTGGGAGTAATTTTGGGTACATAGATTACAGTTGGAATTTAACAAACCAATACACTTTTGTATCTACTAACCCTGCAGGTGTTATAACCACAACTATTTATCAGCGATAATAAAATAATTTTAAGCAGCGTTTTATTTTGATGAAATGTCTTAAAATATATATGAAAAATATTACGTTACTGATTTTAATAAGCCTTACACTATTTTCTTGCAAAAAGGAAAGTAGTGATCAATGTTTTAAAGTAAAGTGGATTGATGGGGTTTGTGCAATAAATATTTATCAAATACAGGATTCTGCTTTTACCTATCTAGGCGAAGACAATTATATAATTTCTAAAGATGGAAAAACGTATGATAATGTTTTTACGTTAGGAAACTACTGCGATAACATTACTTTAAATGCTGATAATACTGCTACTGTAAAAATAAAAACAAGCAAAACAAATTTGTCTTGTGTTATTTGTTTGGCTGTTTACCCCAAACAACCTCCTAAAACTTTAGAAGTAATTGAGTGTAAATAATTAACTCACTCCATCCACCACCATTTCTTTATTAATTTTTTGCACTAGCCCTTGCAATACTTTACCGGGTCCAAATTCTGTAAAATGTGTAGCTCCATCAGCAACCATAGTTTGTACGCTTTGAGTCCATTTAACAGCACCCGTAAGTTGGTTAATTAAATTTTGTTTAATTTCTGTAGCATCTGTTACAGCCTTAGCGACTACATTTTGGTATATAGGGCAAATAGGCGTTGCAAAATTTGTGGCTTCAATAGCGGCAGCCAATTCTTCTTTTGCAGGCAACATTAATGGGCTATGGAAAGCACCACCAACTGGTAATACTAATGCTCTTTTTGCACCAGCGGCTTTCATAGCTTCACATGCCAACTCAATTCCTTTTATGCTTCCACTAATTACCAATTGCCCGGGGCAATTATAATTTGCAGCTACAACCACTTCGCCACTTTCTGCTGCGATTGAGGCACAAATTTCTTCTACTTTTTCATCTGCCAAAGCCAACACAGCAGCCATTGTACTTGGATTAATTTCACAAGCTTTTTGCATAGCATTTGCCCTTATTGCTACCAGTTTTAAAGCATCTTCAAAAGTCAACACTTCATTAGCCACCAATGCCGAAAATTCGCCCAATGAATGCCCTGCAACCATACAAGGTTTTTCTGTAGCCAATGTTTTGTAAGCAATTACAGAATGCAAAAAAACTGCAGGCTGCGTTACATTGGTTTGTTTTAATTCTTCATCTGTACCAGCAAACATAGTATCGGAAATTCGGAAACCTAAAATTTCGTTGGCTTGCTCAACTAATTGTTTTGCTACTTCATTGGTTTCGTATAGATTTTTACCCATTCCGCTAAATTGTGCACCTTGACCAGGAAAGATAAATGCTTTTGACATATAAAATATTTTATACAAAGAAAATAAAAAATCCCTCAAAAAGAGGGATTAATAAATTTAGATATTTACTTGATACTAATGCAATTTATGACTAATCAATTTTAAAAATTCATTTCTTGTGCTTGTCTTACTAAACTCACCATCAAAAGCACTTGTTGTTGTTGCCGAGTTTTGCTTTTGTACTCCTCTCATCATCATACATAAATGCGATGCTTCTATTACAACCGCTACACCAATAGGGTTTAATGCTTCTTTGATTGCATCTAAAATTTGATGAGTTAAACGCTCTTGCACTTGTAATCTTCTACTATATACATCTACCACTCTAGCAATTTTACTTAACCCAGTTATCCATCCATTTGGTATATAAGCCACATGAGCTTTACCAAAAAAGGGTAACATATGATGCTCACACATACTGTATAACTCAATATCTTTCACAATAATCATTTCACTTACATCCTCATGAAATTTTGCAGAATTTAAAATATCTACAGGATTTATTTGATACCCTTGAGTTATAAATTGCATAGCTTTCGCCATTCGTTCTGGAGTTTTAATTAAACCTTCCCTATCTGCATCCTCCCCTAATAACGAAATGGCATCTTTATAATTTTTTATTAAGCCAGCCGTTGTTTCCTCGTCATACTGTTCTATTTTTTTATAGGCCATAAAATCTTTTTTAAACTTATGTTATTGTGCTTTTAAAATGTAATTATATAATTATTTACCCAAAATACTCAGAGTAAATACGTTCAGTTTCATAAAGTTTTACGCAATGCAGCTCTACCCCCTCTGCTTTTATTACTGGATACATTTGATCCCAAAAAGCTATCGTTAAATTTTCGCAAGTAGTAATTTTATTTTTCATAAAATCTACATCCATATTTAAATTTTTGTGATCGACTTTATCACATACGTATTCATTAATAATTACACTTAAGCGTTTTGCATTAAAAACAAACCCGGTATCAGCTTGTAAATTACCCTTTACAGTTACATGTATTTCGTAGTTGTGTCCATGCCAGTTTTCGTTGGTACATTTTCCAAAAACTTCCATATTTTTTTCGGGTGTCCAATCAGCGTTTAACAATTTGTGAGCAGCATTAAAATGTTCAACTCTTGTTAGATAAACCATATAATATTTTTAGGTAAAGTTACTATAAAAGAAGAAAGTATACTAACAGCATTATATAAAAAAGGTTCACCTTTATAGTATGAACACATTAATTATTTCGGCTACCGAATTTGAAATTAACCGTTTACGCAAAAAAAATATTAATATCGATGTTTTAATAACTGGGATTGGTCTTCCCTTTGCACTCTACCATATTCAAAAAAAACTAATGGATAATACTTACGATTTAGTGTTACAAACAGGTATTGCAGGGGCATTTACCAACGAGTTTAGATTAGGTGAAACAGTACTAGTTAAACAAGATACATTTGGCGATATTGGTTTTGAAGAAAATTCAACTTTTACACCAATTTTTGAAACAGAGCTATTTAATAAAAACGAATTTCCGTTTAAAGATGGTTGGCTCCAAAATAATAATAAAATTTTACAACAATCGCAATTAGAATTAGTGAAAGCGATAACGGTAAATAAAGTAACAGATAATACCATTTTAAAAAAACAATTAATTACTTTATTTAACCCCGAAATTGAAACTATGGAGGGGGCAGCATTACATTATGTTTGCTTACAGCAAAATATTCCTTTTTTACAAATAAGAAGTTTAAGTAATTATGTAGGAGAAAGGGATAAAACAAAATGGAAAATGGATTTAGCTATTGAAAATTTAAACGTAGCTGTAATAAAATTGATTGATGAGTTACAAAATTAATTACTGTGGTTTTTAAAAATTTACAATTAGACTTTTAATAAGATTAACATACAAATTTAACAATGTGAAACTAACACTCGGCTTTTCACCATGCCCAAACGATACTTTTATTTTTGATGCATTGGTGAATAAAAAAATAAATACCAAAGGATTAGGTTTTGATATTATTTTAGAAGATGTACAAACCCTTAACCAATGGGCAATACAAGGAAAATTGGCTATTACAAAATTAAGCTTTGGGGTTTTGCCTTTCGTATTAAATACATACAAGGTTTTAAACAGTGGTAGTGCTTTAGGAAAAGGTGTAGGGCCATTATTAATTAGTAAAGAAGAAGTAGAAATTAAAAATGTAGAAGACTATTTAATTGCTATACCTGGAGAAAATACCACTGCCAATCTATTGTTTTCATTAGCTTACCCAAATGCAAAAAATAAAATTTTTCTATTGTATAATGAAATTGAAAATTTTGTTTTAGCTAACAAAGGCTTAGGCGTAATTATTCATGAAAATAGATTTACTTACCAAGATAAGGGCTTAAAAAAAATTGTAGACCTCG
>JANNWD010000513.1:0-4954 GCA_031408315.1 Bacteroidota bacterium | reverse complement strand
CCCCCATTGCTTGGCTGCATAAAAGCCAACGCTATGGCGAAAAATTGGCTACGCCAGATGTTAGTGTTGCCGATTTAATTGGCGATATTGACCCCATAAAAGCAGCAAATTTAAAACTAAGTTTTGCAGATGAAGGTGTGTTGCATTATGGCATTATTCCACGTAGTAATCGTTGCATTTTTGTAATAAACGAATTGCCCGATTTACAAGCAAGAATACAAGTATCGCTGTTTAATATTTTGGAAGAAGGCGATTTACAAATACGTGGTTTTAAACTTCGTTTACCTTTAGATGTTATGTTTGTGTTTACTGCTAACCCAGAAGACTATACCAACCGTGGAAGTATTGTAACGCCTTTAAAAGATAGAATACAAAGTCAAATTTTAACGCACTATCCAAAAAGCATTGAAACATCTTTACAAATAACAGAACAAGAAGCTGCTATTACAGAAGAGCAAAATAAAAAAGTATTGGTAAGCGATTTAATAAAACGCTTAATAGAGCAAGTAGCTTTTGAAGCAAGAGGCAGCGAATTAGTAGATAAAAAAAGTGGTGTAAGTGCAAGGCTTACGATTAGTGCTTACGAAAACGCAGTAAGTGCTGCAGAACGCCGAGCTATTATAAATAATGAAAAGCAAACGCAAGTTTGGTTAAGCGATTTAGTAGGCATTATACCTTCTATAACTGGTAAAATAGAATTGGTTTACGAAGGCGAACAAGAAGGACCTTATCAAGTGGCCTTTAATTTATTGGAACGGAGTATTCGTACACAATTTGGGCAATATTTCCCCAGCCCAGAAACGTTGAAAAAGCGTAAAGGAAAAGAAGCAGCTGCCGATGATAATCCTTACAAAGCCATTACACGTTGGTTTGATAGTGGTAATGCACTAAATACTTTTTTTGAAACAAAAGATGAGGATAAAATTCAATTGTTGTATAAAGTAGATGGCTTACATGCATTAGTAAAAAAATATTTTAAAGCTGCCAACGAAAAAGAAAATGCATTGCTAATGGAATTTGTTTTACATGGCTTGGCTGCACATTCTTTAATTAGTAAAAAAATTGTGGAAGGCAAAATTGAGTTTAAAGATTTAATGAGTAGCATGCTAAATATAGGTAGCCAACATTTTAGCGAAGATGATTTTAGTGAGGAAGATTTTAATTGATGAATAAATTGCCCTGCCCTTTAAAGCAGGGCAATTTATTAACTAAAATTTATAACCAAAAGAAACACCACCCCAGAAAGGAAAAAATCCATCCGAATTAAATAATGGATTTACTGTAGCTCTAAATACAAAACCACCATCTTTGGGCTGTAGCCGATACCCAAAATTTAAGTGACCAAATGAGCCTGAAAATCTATCAGAACTATTACTAATTATTGATTTACCAGTAACTACTGTAAAGCCTGCCCCAAGTTCAAAATAATTTTTTTCATTCTTACTTAATAAATAATTTAATCCTATTGGTATTGTAGCAATACCAACTTTGTCTCCGTTACTATTTACGCTAAAATAGCCAATACCAACTCTACCACCTATTCCCTTTTCAGACTTGGTAAACCTCATATCGTAATTAGCAGATGCAATTCCAGGCCCTCCCAATTCTACAAACACAACCTTTGCAGGTTGCTGAGCATTTGTAATTGCACAAATAAATAAACTCAAAATAATATTACATAATTTTTTCATAAATGGTTGTTTGTTTTTAAGATTTGTAATTGTATGAATATGCTGCTTTAAATTTTGTTAAATAATATTAACTTCTCTTTCTAATTCCACAGCAAATTTTTCTTTAACGCTTTGTAAAATTTCTGTACTTAAGTTAAGTATATCTTTTCCGTTTGCATTACCATAATTTACTAGCACCAATGCTTGTTTGCCATGGCAACCTACATCACCATTTCTAAAATCTTTCCACCCACACTCCTCTATGAGCCAACCTGCAGCTAACTTTACATTGCCGTTTGATAAATTGTAGCCTACAATTTTAGGGAATTTTGAATTTAATATTTTAAATGTAGAATGTTCAATTTCGGGGTTTTTAAAAAAACTTCCCGCATTACCAATTTCTTTTGGATTGGGTAATTTGCTACTACGAATATTTATTACAGCATCCGAAATGGCTTTTATGCTCAATTCTGATATTCCCATTTTTTGTAACTCTTGCTCTATAGCACCATAGGTTGTATTAAAGGTTGGTTGCTTTTTTAGTTTATAAGTAACAGTAGTAATAATAAATTGATTGCGGTATTTGTTTTTAAAAACACTTTCTCTATATCCAAATGCACAATCATTTAAACTAAAATTAACCAATTTTTTATCTTTTAAATGATAGGCTTCTAAACTATAAAAAACATCTTTAATCTCTACACCATACGCTCCTATATTTTGCATAGGAGATGCTCCTATATTACCTGGGATAAGAGATAAGTTTTCTACTCCTCCATAATTTTTTTCTATGCAATACAACACAAATTGATGCCAATTTTCGCCTGCCCCTACTTTTACATAAACATATTCAGCATCTTCATTTACAACACCAATTCCTTTAATCTCATTTTTTAAAACTAATCCATCAAAATTTTTGGTAAAAAGAATATTGCTACCGCCACCAAGGGTAAGCAGTTGATAGTTTACAGTTGGCAGCTGGCTAAACTCTATGCCCTTTTCTAATTCTATCTCATTCTTAAATTGGGTAAAATATTTTGCATACACATCTATACCAAATGTGTTGTAATTTTTAAGAGAAATATTTTCTTTGATGTTCATTTTTTATTTAATTAACCACAGATAAACACAGATTTTTTCACAGATTAAAAGATTATTTTTTGCCAATAAAATACTGAAATTTGCATTTTGCCAACTGCCAACTGCTACACCGGATCCACATCTACCGCCACTACTATACTTTTATAACCTTGCTCACTTTGTAGCAAATTAATATGATTACGAATAACTTTTTTATACGTTACACTCATACCCGGTTCTTTAGGTAATTTAATTAATATTTCCATTAAATATTGATTACGAATTCTGTTAATCATTGGTGCAGCCGGGCCAACAATGTATTGGCTTAAATCTTGCTTTAGCAAAATGGTTAATTTATTTGCTGCATCAACCACTCTTGTAACATCTTTATGTTTTAAAGTAATTAAAACTATACGGCTAAAAGGCGGATAAAAAAATTGCTTTCTACTTTCAATTTCTGTTTGGTACAATAGTTTATAATTATGCTGTTGTACCATTTGCAATACAGGATGCTTAACGTTTGTTGCTTGTATAATTACTTTGCCTTGTGCATTTTTTCGTCCTGCTCTGCCACTTACTTGTTCCATTAATTGAAAGGCTCTTTCATTTACTCTAAAATCGGCAAAGCTCAATAAACCATCAGCATCTAACACTCCTACCAAACTTACATTATCAAAATCTAATCCCTTTACTACCATTTGTGTTCCTACTAAAATATCTAATCGGTGTTGTTCAAAAAGCTGTATTAAATTGTCATGTGCTTTTTTCCCTCTAACACTATCTACATCCATCCTTGCAATTTTATGTTTAGGAAATTCTTCATCTAAAAACTCTTCGATTTTTTCTGTGCCAAAGTTTTTTTCTAGCCATGTATTTGTGCCACATGCTGGGCATGTAATTAATTTTGGATATTGGCTTGCACAATAATGGCAATGTAATTTATTACTGTATTTGTGTAATGTAAGCGATACACTGCAATGATTACACTGCGGTATAAACCCACAAGTGCCACAAATTAAATAGGGGTTATACCCTCTTCTGTTTTGAAATAAAATAATTTGCTTGTTGGCATCTAACGCCTGTTGCATAGCCTCTTTCAATTGCGGACTAAGCATTACTTTTCCTTTTTGTGCCACTTGCCTAGTATCAATAATTTCTATTGCTGGTAGTTTTAATCCGCCAAAGCGTTCGTTTAACTCTACCAACGCATATTTATTTAAACTAGCGTTAAAATAACTTTCAATACTTGGCGTTGCACTGCCTAATATTACTTTTGCTTTAAATAAATTTGCATAAAAAACAGCCGCATCTCTTGCATTGTATTTTGGTGTAGGCTCTTGTTGTTTGTAAGATGAGTCATGCTCTTCATCTACAATAATTAAACCCAAATTTTTAAAAGGAAGAAACAACGAACTCCTTGCTCCTAATACAATTTGCACTTCCGCCGTTCGTATTTTATTCCATAATTCTATTCGTTCGTTATCATTAAACTTACTATGATAAATAGTAATGTTGCCACCAAAATGTTTTTGTAGGCGACGAATAATTTGTGCCGTTAATGCAATTTCTGGCAGCAAATACAATACTTGTTTGCCTTGGGTAAAATATTTTTCTATCAGCTTTACATACACTTGTGTTTTTCCACTGCCTGTAACGCCATGTAATAAACAAACTGGTTTTTCTTCCAGTGCTTTTGCTACTTCGTTAGCCACTTGTTGTTGAGCATCACTAAATTCAAAATCTATTATAACATTTTTAGGTAGAGATTTTATTCTATCTACGCTACGTTTTTCTACCCACAAAATATCTTTATCTACCAAGCCTTTTAATTGTGCTGTTGTTGCATTTGCTTTTTTCAATAAAGAAGTTTGAATAACATCTCCTTCGGTTTTTTGCAAATGCAGATAAGCCAATAACAATTCCATTTGTTTGGGTGCACCTTTCCAATCATTTAGTTTTTGGCTAAGCTGTTCTTCGTTATTGTAAATTGGATTTAGTACTACATAATTCTCTTTTTTAATTTTATATTTTTCATCCATTGCCTCCCAAACCATACACACATTTTTATCAATCAGTTTTTTTATTACAGGGTAAACATGGGTTACATCTAAAATTTGTTGTACTTCACTAAGCCGTAACTCTTTTTTAATTAATAGGGCTTCGGCTACTAAAAATTCCTCATCATTAAGGTGGCTAAAATCTCC
>JANNWD010000512.1:0-1541 GCA_031408315.1 Bacteroidota bacterium | reverse complement strand
CCTTGTATGAATTGTTTTTGTCCGAGCATGACCCCTTCATCCATTTCTCTGGTTGCTGCTCGTTTACACATAAGGTCGAATGCTTTTTCTGCAATACCTACCCAACGCATACAATGGTGAATTCTTCCGGGCCCTAAACGTTCTTGTGCCAATTTAAATCCTTCTCCTTCCTTACCGATCAAATTTTCTACTGGCACTCTACAGTTATTGTACCTGATCTCTGCATGGCTTGCCCATCCTTCTCCTGCTTCGCCAAATACAGGTATATTCCTAATGAATTCAAAACCTGGAGTATCAGTTGGAACAATGATCATACTGGCACGTTGGTGCTTTGGCGCATCCGGATTGGTAACTGCCATCACTACTGCAAATGCAGCACCATCCGCTGAAGAAGTAAACCACTTATGCCCATTGATTATATATTCATTTCCTTCGCGAACGGCTGTAGTGGCCATTCTGGTTGGGTTTGAGCCAGGGAATTCTGGTTCAGTCATCGAAAAACAACTGCGAATTTTTCCTTCGAGTAATGGGTGTAAAAATTTTTCTTTGATGGTATCGGATGCAAATTTTCCTATGAGTTCGGTATTGCCAATATCGGGTGGTTGTGCGTTAAAAGTATATTGGCCATAATAAGGAGCCAGGGATAATAATTCACTCACTTGTCCAAATTCGCAGAGCGTTAATCCCATTCCACCTTCTTCTTTTGGTAGATGACAATTCCACCAACCTTTTGCTTTTACCATTTCTCTTTTAACCGCCAATATTTTTTCGGTCTGTTTAAATGGTCGGGTAGTATGTTCTTTCTCTAAAGGAATTAATTCATCATGCACAAATTGTTTGATTTTGGGCAACAATGTTTTTAATCGCTCAGTAGTAAATATTGCTTCCATAATTAAATTGTTACACCTCCATCTGCTGTAAAAATATTTCCTGTACTATAACCCGATGCGCTAGAAGCCAAGAACAGGGCCATTCCTGCAATTTCTTCAACCGTTCCCATCCTGGCGATTGGGGCCATTTTCACAAATCGGTTCAACCATTTTTCATCCTGCCACAATGCTTCAGAAAATTTAGTTTTGATGAGTCCTGGACAAATTGAGTTTACTCGTATTCCATCTTTACCCCATTCTTTAGCACATACTTTAGTAAGCATATTCAGCGCAGCCTTCGAAACAGAATACATGCCTAGTCCGGGGTCTGGAGTAAGTCCTGCAATAGAACTGATATTAATGACTGATCCTCCTCCTCTTTCTTTCATAATGGGATAGATCAATTTTCCCAATTCAAAAGGGGCTTTTACATTTACGTTCATGATTTTATCGAATGCCCATTCTTCGCATTCTACTACTGGCCCAAAAACCGGATTACTTGCTGCATTATTCACTAGAATATCAATACCGCCATACAAGGCGATCGATTTTTCTACTAAAATTTTGCAAGAAGCAATATCTCCTGCATTGGCTGCTATGCCTGAACAAATGCCACCATCTGCCTGAATTGCAGCAGCTACTTTATCAAATTCTTCTTGTTTTCTAGAGTTG
>JANNWD010000511.1:0-3349 GCA_031408315.1 Bacteroidota bacterium | reverse complement strand
CTTAAAAACAAATGAAAATGGCAGTGCAATTGTAACTGGTTGGGAAAATGCAAAACGTAACACTGAAATAATTAAAGTACCTCAAACCATTAATATATTTAAAGAGTTGATACAATATTATGGAGTGATGGAAATTTATACTCATCTTACAATAAAAAAAAATACTGATTTTGCCTTGTTGAAAAAATCATTATCTGCCAAAATACATCGTAGCCAATGGTTAAATATTGGGGGGCAATTAATACAAAAAGAGGAAGTAGAAAAACTAAAACGAAATATTGTTGGCAGTAAAATAAAAAGTTGGGATGAAGTACATAATTTTTATCGCCAACAAGGTGAGTTATACGATACGGATAAATTAAATCATGCCTACACTTCTTTATTAGAAATTTTGAGTATTACCCCAAAACAATTTACACCTACGCTGTTTAAGGAATTACTACAAAAAGCTATTACCACAAAAGAATGGATGAGCAAAGGTATTTATGATAGCCGAGCAAAGGATTATAGCAATCCGTTTAGAAAAATGGTGTACGAAACCAATACAGAAATGAATAATGTAATTGGCAAATTAGAAGATAACAGTTTTATTCAAGAGCAATTGGCAGAGTTAGATGCGTTTAAAAAACAAGTAAAAGCAACTATAAAAAAATTAAAACTGTAAATGAATGCGGTAGATATTTATATTGATGATTTAACTGAACCACAAAAACAAATTGTAACAAAAGTTAGAGCATTAATTTTTGAATTAGTACCCAACGTACAAGAAAAATTTAGTTATAAACTTCCGTTTTATCATTATTTTGGAATTTTTTGTTTCATTAATAAAATACATAATGGTATAGATGTATGTTTTTGTAGAGGGCAAGATTTACTACCCGAATTTCCTGAATTACTTGTAAAAAAAAGAAAGCTTGTGGCAAGTATAGAATTGTTTTCTATAAAAGATATTGTCGAAAAAAAAGTTAAAGAAATTATTATAACTGCAGCTATTTGGAATAAAGAAGCAAAGCAGAATAACATTTCGATATTCAAGAAAAACAAAAAGTGATTTCTTATCTTTGAAATAAAAACACTTGAAACAATTACTATTTATTTGCACTTTTATTTGCTGTACTTTTTTTAGCCAAGCACAATCCATCTCTCAAATAAAAAAAGAATTAGAAACCACACCCGACCCCATTGGCTACGTAAAATTTAAATTAAAAAAGAAGTTTGTAATAGATTCTATAGTTGTAGTAAGCACTTCTAATTTTATGGGCATTGCAGATAGTTTAGTATACAAAGGAAAAGTTGGAAAAGTATATGGCCCATTTAAAAAAGCAAATTATTTAATTAAGCTTTTATTTAAAGCTCCTAATACATTTTATCATGTACAACATATTGTGTTAGACACATCTGTATTTAGAAAAAAATTTGCAGAAAGCCTTGCCGATAGTATTCTATATAAAATAAATAATAATATAGAAACGTTTGCCAGTATGGCAAGTAGGTATAGTGCAGATATGGGTACTGCAACTAAAGGTGGAGATTTAGGTTGGTTTGTACGTGGCGTAATGCTTCCGCAATTAGATGCTGCATTAACTAAACATAAAAAAGGAGAACTATTTAAAGTATGGACAGAAGCCGGTTTGCATATAGTACGTATTGTAGATAATCCTAAAAAAGATACGGGTTATGGATTATTATTAAGAGTTATTTTATAAAAAAACTGCCCCTTAAAAAAGAGGCAGTTACATGCTATTAAAAATCAAAAACTCAATAGAGAAATTTTAAAACCCAGTACCAATACTAAAGCCTTTAACGGCAGTAGGGAAAATTACTGGTGAAGAAGCTAAACCACTTGTGCTATTTACAGTGTACAAGTTTGTAGCACTTCCTACAGTTGCAATTAAATAAGCAGTATTTCCTCTGCTACTAATATCAAAGCCATTGTTGTTGTTAATATCTACACCAATATTTCCAATTTCAACTAACGTTCCATTATTTGGAGGTGTTTGTGTGTACAATTTATCGGTGTTGTGATCAATTACTAATAACGCAGTAACAGTTGAACCTGCAAAATTATTTGTATAAGCTGCTGAGCTTACCATTGGCACACCAGGATTAAGCATTGCATCAGTTGCTGCCACTGTTCCATCAATTGGATTTAAACGTAAATTTTGACCCGTATTACTTACCACTCTAATTCTATCAACAGTTGGGTTAAAATCAACTCCAAAATCTGTACCTAATAACAATGTAGAGAAAGTACCAGTGCCAACTTGTGTTGCAGCACCACTACTTAAATTAAGGGTATATAATCTACTAGTACTTCCAAGTGCATACAATTGTCCGTTTAATGGTCTAAAATCTATACCATAAATATTTTCGCCAGCTTGTAACCCAGTAATAGCTTTGGTTATAATGCCACCTGCTACTGCACTCGGATTAAAAATTAATAAATTGTTGCTAGCATCCGTTGCATAAGCTACAGATGTAGTTGGTACGGCAATATCAATTAATGCTTCAGTTACAGCACCTACTTTACCTGCTTTTCCTGTAGTTAAATCAACTACATAAAAATTAGTACCAGTGGCCATTAGTGCTATATTGCCTGGTGTAATATCAAAAGCTGCATTACCTGTAAACGTAATACCCAAGGTTCCAACTTCAACAAGGGCTCCATTATTTGGCGGATTTTGAGAATATAATTTACCAGATGCTTGATCAATATCGAACAATACAGTTGTAGCTGCACCAGCAAAACTATTGGTATAACCTATACCAGTAATAGCTGGTGATGTTCCACCATTAATTGCCATATCTGTTGCCGCAACTGTACCAGTCTCTGGATTTAAACGTAAATTTTGCCCAGTATTTGTTACTAAACGTACTCTATCAACTGTAGGGTTAAAATCAATAGAAGCAATGGTACCGCTAACTGCAGGTGTAAATGCTGCTGCACCTACTACTCTACTTTTGCCATCTGTTTGGTTTATGATGTACAATTTACTTGCATCGCTTAATGCATACAACTCTCCTGTTGATGGTCTAAAATCAATACTCATTAATTTTTCGCCTGCAACTAAACCACTAATGGCTGTTTTACTTAACGATGTTGCAGGAGCATTAGCATTAAAACGTATTAACTCGTTAGTTGCATTAATTGCATAAACAATTTGATTTGGTCCTGGGGTTAAAACTTCTGGTGTTACCGTATCATCTTTTTTACAAGAGGAAAATATGATACGGTAACACCAGAAGTTTTAACCCCAGGACCAAATCAAATTGTTTATGCAATTAATGCAACTAACGAGTTAATACGTTTTAATGCTAATGCTCCTGCAACATCGTTAAGTAAAACAGC
>JANNWD010000510.1:0-2807 GCA_031408315.1 Bacteroidota bacterium | reverse complement strand
CAGGGCAACGGTAATCAGCAAAACATTGATGGCAATAAATTAGCCGCAGGTTTTAATGCACCTACAGCCATTTGTTTTGATAAAGCTGGCAATATGTATGTGGCAGATACTTACAATTATAGTGTACGTAAAATAAGCATTGATGGCAAAGTAACTACCATAGCTGGTACTGGAGTATTAGGCATTTATAAGCCAGGGTTAGGCAAGAATGTTAGCTTTAAAGAATTTAAAGCCATTGCTGTGGATAGTAAAGGCAATGTGTATATACCACAAACCCATATTGGTACTTGTATTGTAAAAATTTCGCCAACTGGTGAAGTAAGCACTTTTGCAGGCGATGCTAATACAGTAGTTTATAGTGACGGTGCTAAAGATGGGATAGGTGAAACAGCTAGATTTTTTGCCGTACAAGCATTGGCAATAGATGCGGATGATAACCTTATCGTAGGAGAGAACGGAAGGGTATTAAAAATAACAACAACAGCAGTAGTTAGCACTTTGGCAGGTAAAGTCGGTGCTTCAACTAGGGAAGATGGCATCGGTACTAAAGCCTACTTTAATAGTGTTAATGGTATTAGTATTACTAGTAAAGGCAATATACTGGTAAGCGATAAATATTGCATTCGTAAAATGATAAAACAATAATATTTGAATGTTGCAAATAACAATAAATATAACAGGTAATGCAAAAAATATTGAAGGCCATGCCGCAGTTGTAGCAGATAAGGTAGGTACATATTTTGTAGAAGGGCTTAACCAGTGGGATAATGATTGGCTGGAAAGAAAAATTAGAATAATTGGCGATTTAGCTTTTAATCAAAACTCAAAAAAAAGTATCATAAAAAAACCTGTTGTGCAATTATTATAAGGCTTAGTCAAAAAAAATAGAGTATGCGTAGATTAATTTTTGCAGATGTCGTTCCGTGTATTGTACTAATCCCTTTTGTCTGTTACTTTAGACAACCACCCCATAGACAGAATAATTTTAAAAACATAAAATGGATATTTCAAAATCAGACAGGCCAGCACTAATTTTAATTGACATTCAAAAAGGGTTTGACAATGTAGAATATTGGGGCGGACAGAGAAATAATATTGATGCAGAATATAATGCAGCAGAGCTTTTGGAACTTTGGAGAAAAAATCAACTTCCAATTTTTCATATTCAACATTGTTCTTCAACACCTACTTCTCTACTCCACGAGACCAATGAAGGAAATGAATTTAAAGATGTTGTAAAACCATTTGATGGAGAACCAATTATCAAGAAGAATGTGAATAGTGCATTTATTGGGACAGACCTAAAAGAGCGACTTGACAGCGAGAAAATAACGAAACTTGTAATTGTAGGCTTGACAACAGACCATTGTGTTTCAACGACAACAAGAATGGCAGGAAATTTTGGGTTTGACACCTTTTTAGTTTCTGATGCGACTGCGACATTTAATAAAAAAGGACTTGACGGACAAAATTTTTCAGCGGAATTAATTCACGAAACTGCTTTAGCAAGTTTGAACAATGAGTTTGCAGTATTAGTAACAACTGACTTTTTAAAACGAAATATTTAGAAAACTATGAGAAGAAAACGAAGGAACAACACTTAGGTTTGGCAATATTTAATGCCCTATCTATTGATGAAAAGAAAGGAAACTCTGGAATTAGTTACTACACAAGCAAAATAAATAACAAAGAATTTTTTGTTTTCAAAGTGGAATAAACGGTGTACAACAGTGGTGTAGCAGCAAAATTTTTTAACAATACAGGCATTATCAATAGATAACGATGATAACCTTGTAGTAGGAGAGGGCGGAAGGGTACGAAAATACTAGGTACCGCTGTGGTTAGCACTTTGGCAGTGTAAGAAGTTGCTATTGGCTGGAAAGAAAAATTAGGATAATTGGCGATTTAGCTTTTAATCAGAACTTAAAACAAAGTATAATAAAAAAACCTGTTGTGCAATTATTTATAAATTCTATTCAAAAAAATAAAAAAAAAATACATTATGATTAAATCAATTTTTGTGATGGCATTTGCAAGTATAGCCTTAGTGGCATGTAATAACTTAGTACAACAAGAGGAAAGAGAGGAAAAAGAAGTAAACCAAGTAAAGCAAAATACAATTGTTGGTAAATGGAGTCTCGAAACAATGAAATTTAATGATACAATACTAAAGGCACCTGGGTTAACCATTTATGATTTTGGGGCAGATGGCACTTATAATATGAGATTGTATAAAGGCGATAAAGAAATTAACACTTATAAGGGTAAATATAATTATGATGCTGCAAAAAAAATGCTAATAACAGATTACGATTTAGAAGGACCACAGCACGACGAAGCAAAAGTAGTGGTATTAACAGATACAGATTTACATTTAGCAAATACTACCTCTAACGATACCCTTTTGTTTAAAGCATATAAAAAGTAGCTACCTGCAATAGTATGATGTCTATCAAATATTATATTTCAACTTTAGTTTTATTACTGGCTTTAGTTACCTCATTGGGGCAAAGAAGTAGCAATAGTAAGAATAATCAAAAGATTACAACAAGTAAGCAAATTGACACCCAATCTCAACATCTAATATACAAAGGACAACTTGTTGAAGTATATGCGGAAAAAGCAATATTTCATTGGCCGGCAAACAGAAATTTTTTTATGAAATTTAGTATAAAGAACATTAGCAGTAAAGCCGTTGGACTTGACATTTCGGGTTATTGGAAAGTTATGTATCCAAATCAATGGGGAGTTTATAAAAATACAGTTCTAGATCTTGATAATGAAAGACGAAAAATTCCTGATCATGC
>JANNWD010000509.1:0-1951 GCA_031408315.1 Bacteroidota bacterium | reverse complement strand
TTGATATTTTTGATTGGCAATATTATTAATGTCTAACCAAGCACTAAACATTTTATTTACTCTAAATTCTGCACCTGCACTTATATCTGTACCTCCTGTAAATGATTGTGCTTTGTTGCCTTTTGTTAAATAATTGCCACCGCCAAAAGCATACAAATCTGCTTTTAATAATACTTGCTTAAATGCCCACCAACGCAAAGATCCTGTAATTTCCATTGGCACTGTGTTCCAGGCTTTGGCATTGCTTTGCAATAAAGTGTAGCCATTAAATGTAAGCCCAGCGGTAAGTGTAAATTTATCTTGGTTTATATAGCTTAAATCGCCATGTACCCTTAAACTTTGTACACTTTTTTCGTTACTAATTTTAAAGGCTTTATTATCGGTAGCAGTATCATTTATAAACAACGGCATATCCTTAAAACTTACAATACCACCTTTTGCACTAAAGCTAAAATGCTTACCCACAGTGGCTTTTATACCACCATAATATTCAATTTCTTTCGTATTATTTTGTGTTGGAATGGTGGTTAAATAAGGATTAATTGCTGTTAAGTTTCTGTACGTATTTTTGGTGTAACGCCCTATCCAACCTGCTTGTATTAAAAATGTTTTTTCTTTTACTTGAGCCTCAGCAAATACATTTGGTAGCCACACAAATATTCCATTATTCCATGTGGGAATTATACCACCATTAATACTAAAACGTGGAGATGAAATTACTAGCGACGGAGCAATTTGAAAAATATTATTGCTAATTTTTATATTGCTTGAAAAATCTTTTGTTGTGTAAGTTGTTATGTCTGCTTTAGCATCTATCTTAAGCATAAATGCATCTCCAAAAGTTTTTGTAACAGGTGCATTTGCAATTATAGTACTCTCGTTTACTTTATTTTTATTGGTAAAATTTATTACAGTTATGTTAGGGTTATAACTAATGCCGTATTCGCCACTTGTGGTGTTACGAATGCCACCAGTTAATACAATATCTTGAAATTGCTGACGAATGCTATCTCTTTTATAATTGTATAAAGATTGATTATAACCGTACAAATAATTAGTATTTTGACTAAACTGAGCTCCAACATACACTTCGTTTTTAGATGTAAAAAAACTACCGTTGCCTTTTAGTTGTACTTGTGTATAATCTTGATTTTTTATTTTACCTTTTGATGATATGTAATTAGCATATAAATTTAACAACATTTTTTTACCATCCCCAGCACTAAAGCCTGCACTTACATAAGGGGTATTAAAATTACCAAAGCCAACTTTAATAAAATTACGAATACCGAGGTACAAATTAGTGTCTTGCTGTAAGGCTAATGGTCGTAAAGAAATGGGCTGATACGAATAAAACAAATTTTGTGATGGCACACTGTACTGCAATTTTGGCTTAGATGTATCTGCATTAAAATGCGATGCTGAAAAATTTATTTTTACCGCATTACGCAATACAGGCTTGTACGATGAAGTAATATCAATGGTTTGTTTTTTTGCTGTATCTTTTTGTGCAAACGCTTGCAACGAAAGAAAACTTACTAAAAAAAAGGCTATATATTTTAAGGAATTATTCATTTTTAATTATTAATTTTTAATTAATCTTTGAGTTTACTTTCTCCTCCTCAATTGCTCTATCTAATTTTTGCTGGGCTTCATTTTTTAACTCTATAATAGCTGCATTTTTTGCTACGCTTTCGTACGTTGCTTTTGCATTAAAGTAATCTTTTTGCTGCATAAAAATATCGCCTAATAAAATGTAACTTTTTGTAACCCACATATCGTAACTACCTGTTTCTTTAATTGTTGCTAGTGCTGCTTTTTCTGCCGCTGTTAAATTGTTTTGTTTAAATTGGCAATTAGCAATTTCGTATCTGGCCTCGGCTCCCCAAGCAGTTTTATTAATTGATGCACAGCTTTTGAAAGATGCTATTGCTGCTGCACAATCATTATT
>JANNWD010000508.1:0-2811 GCA_031408315.1 Bacteroidota bacterium | reverse complement strand
AATTATTTGACTGGTTAGCAGATTAACTGGTTATGCCAAATTCACGACTAACAATAACGTCTGTAAAGCAGTCTAAGACAAAAGGGCAGCTAGTTTGGTATTCTGGAGCTTGCGCCTATTAACAAAAAATTGCCCGACGGCAGCTATATAAAATAAACTATGACCGACATAAATCAAGAACCTTTATTATTACGCGCTGCCAAAGGTGCCACCCTCGATCGACCACCTGTATGGATGATGCGCCAAGCCGGACGCTACATGAAAGTATATCGGGACTTGCGGGACAAGCATCCCTCGTTCCGCGATCGATCTGAGAAAGCCGAACTAGCGATCGAAATCTCGCTTCAACCTTGGCGCGCATTTCAGCCAGATGGCGTAATTATGTTTTCGGACATCCTCACACCCCTACCAGGGATCGGTATTCCGTTCGATATCATCGAGAGCAAAGGGCCAATCATCGAGCCAGCAATTCGCTCCCAGGCACAGATCGACGCGCTGCACCCGCTCAATCCTGAACAATCCTTGCCCTTCATCAAAGAGATTTTGGGTACCCTGCGGCGGGAAGTGGGTAATCAATCTACTGTCCTTGGCTTTGTGGGCGCACCTTGGACATTAGCAGCCTATGCGATCGAAGGCAAAAGCTCGAAAGACTACTCCAACATCAAGGGGATGGCTTTCCGCGAACCCCAGATGCTCCACAGCTTACTCACTAAAATTGCTGATGCAATCGCCGTTTATGTGCGGTACCAAATCGACTGCGGTGCTCAAGTTGTGCAGATGTTTGACTCTTGGGCGGGACAACTCAGCCCCCAAGACTATCAAACCTTCGCTCTACCCTATCAACAACGGGTCGTACAGCAGGTCAAAGCGACTCACCCTGATACACCCTTGATTCTCTATATTAGCGGTAGCTCCGGCGTATTAGAACTGATGGGTCAATCGGGGGTAGATATCATCAGCCTCGATTGGACTGTGGATATGGCTGTGGGTAGACAGCGGATTGGGGCGCATTTGGGTGTTCAAGGCAACATGGATCCTTGTGCATTATATGGTTCCCATGATTTTATTCGCGATCGGATCGTTGATACTGTCCGTAAGGCTGGGAAAACTGGTCACATCATGAACCTTGGACATGGTGTATTGCCAACGGTACCGGAAGAAAATGTCGCTTACTTTTTTGAGACTGCCAAGAATGTCGATAAGTTACTCTAATTAAGAATTTATTATTGGATTTATAAGTAGGGGTAATCGATCGATTGCCCCTATTTTTGGGTTTAGGGCTGTAACTGTCGATCGGCATAGCTCTCAGAACTGGTGAGTAGCAGTGGATTCAACCAGAAAATTTGATTGATCGATCGGTAGAATCCAACCAAGTCAGAGTCCCATTTACTAACAGGTTTCGATCGACATTCATAACTTGTTAGATTAATAATAATGTAAAGTTTTCTGAACATGAGCACTTTTTTCCGGATGGATTACTTATATTGATAGCATCAGGTTAAATTGATCCCCGATACGGGATTGACCAAAACGCATCAGTTTTAGCCAGTATCCATCTAGTAGCCGGAGCAAATAAAATGCAATTAACTCAAAACCGTGCCATTCACAAAAGCCGTTACGTCGCTATCGCTAAGAGCTTCTTAATTTGGTGTTTTGCCCTAACAGTAACCCTGTTGGTAGTTGGTTTTCCATTAGTTGTGTTGATGGCTACTATTGGAGCACTATTATCTATTACCCTGCACCCGATTCTCCCTGTCAGCGCGGTCTTACTCGTAGCTGGTGGCACAATCGCCCTCAATATTCTCGCCGTGATCTGTGGAGCCGCAGTCCTAACTACCAAAGGCATCCATCCGCATGAAGTCCGCTGGTTGAGCTGGTTACACGGTGACGCAAATCCAGTTAGCACAACTACTTATGCCACCTGTCCACTCACTTGTGACATTGATTCTTAGGCAACTGGTTTTGGTCTACTCAATTTAAGTATTTTCATTTGAGCTTGGTTAACGCCAAGCTTTTTTGTATTCTGTTTGAGTGCAGAAGTGCCGAAACTAGGATTAAGATAATAACTGAGCTGTTGTATTCTCTCCCCCTCTCCCCAACATGATCCGTGTCTGTTTTACCCTGGGAACTCGTCCTGAAGCAATCAAATTAGCTCCGGTGATTCGGGCATTTCAGGCATCGTCTAAATTTACCACACAGGTAGTCTTGACTGGGCAGCATCGGGAGATGGTGGCGCAGGTGATGGAGATTTTTGGGTTGACAGCCGATCGAGATTTAGATATCATGCAGCATCAACAGACGCTGACAGATATTACTCAGCGCAGTTTGCAGGGGCTAGAGCGACTGTTTCAAGAGATCGATCCACAGCTAGTCATCGTCCAAGGTGACACTACCACAGCCTTTGCTGCTGCCCTAGCCGCATTTTACCAGCAAATTCCGATCGGGCATGTTGAAGCTGGACTCCGCACAGACAATCTGTTTAACCCCTATCCAGAGGAAGCCAACCGAAGATTGATTTCCCAAATCACTCAGTTACACTTCGCGCCCACCAGTCTAGCTGTGGCGAATCTCCACAAGTCTGGGGTAACAGGCAAAATCTACGAGACTGGTAATACCGTCATTGACGCGCTGCTGACTGTGGCAAAATCTCAGCCTGCTTGTGATATTCCAGGCTTGGATTGGGGCAAATACCGGACGATTCTCGCCACCGTTCACCGTCGCGAAAACTGGGGCGAACCATTGCAGAGTATTGGGGCGGGAATGCTCCAAATTTTAGAGCAGTGTCCCGACACGGCACTGTTGTTGCCGCTG
>JANNWD010000507.1:0-3468 GCA_031408315.1 Bacteroidota bacterium | reverse complement strand
TGCAATTTCACCAGCTTCTTTTGTAGCTTGGCGTTGAGCATCGTTAAAGTAAGCCGGTACAGTAATTACCGCTTCGGTTACCTCATGCCCAAGGTAATCTTCGGCGGTTTTCTTCATTTTTTGAAGCACCATAGCACTTATTTCTTGTGGTGTATATTGTCTGCCATCTATGTCAATTCTTACTGTATTGTTGTCGCCTTTTACTACTTTATAGCTTGTTTGGGTAAGCTCTTCACCCACTTCATCAAAACTACGACCCATAAAACGCTTTACGCTACTTATGGTGTTTACAGAGTTTGTAATAGCCTGACGCTTAGCAGGATCGCCTACTTTACGTTCGCCATTTTTTAAAAAAGCCACTACCGACGGGGTTGTACGGCGTCCCTCTTCGTTTGCAATTACTACAGGCTCATTTCCTTCCATCACACTTACACAACTATTTGTGGTACCTAAGTCAATTCCTATAATTTTTCCCATGATATAAAATTTTATTTTGTTTGCTTAAGGTAGTCAATGATTGTGCCAGTGGGGAAAAGGTGAAATAATGGCAGGGATGCGATGCATTTTTTGCCACAGATTACACAGATTAGCACAGATTTTTTTGTAATCGGCTTTAAGTCTTTGATTTAGCGTCGCACTCTTATACAGTAGTTCTTTACCTGCCTGCCGGCAGGCAGGTTGGGCTTTTACTGTAGCGTAGATATAAAATTGCTATTTTAGCTTATGTCCCAAAAGATAAGTGCCGAAGTAGAACGCCTGCACAATAATGTAAAGCGACTTTTACTAAATGGCAAATCAGAAGCTGAAATTATAGAACTTCTTAAAAAAGAAGGATTGGAGGAATATTATGCTAAAACAATTGTTGACAATGTTTTGGAAGATAAAAGAGATAAAATAGGCTTTTGGAAATTGATTATTTTGGGTGTTTTACTTCCATTTATTTCTGCTTATTTATATTTTTCTCCAAAGTTTGATGGATATGGTGGATGGTTATATTGGGCTTTAGTTTGGCTACCCATTATTGGTAGTGCAAGTTTTATAACAAGGGCTTTTGTGTTTTTTAAAAAGGGTTATTGATTACAATTAATCTGTGATCATCGGGCAATCTGTGGCAAAAATTTTCTGTGGCATCTGGGTAGTCGGCGGAAAATTTCTTTTTTGATTATCAGTATTAGTTAGCTGATTGGCTTAATATTATAATTATTTTTATGTAGTGCAGCATTTAGATTTTAAAAATTGTCTATTTCAAAGAAACGGTTAAAATGAAAATTAATCCAACAATAATTTATTTTTCTATCATACTTTTATTGAGTTGTACTAAGAGTACAGAACAAACGGAACAATTTGAACAGAAAATTGTTGCAAATTGGAAAGCCATTCAATATGTATATGAACCTGGGCTATTTAACAATATGCCTACAGGTCATAAGTATTTTATGAATTTTTCTGAAAACGGAAATTTTAGTGGGAATACTTTTTTTTCTAATTCAGTAAACGATTGTGATAAATACAAAATTGATGACTCGGCACATATTACTTTTTACAAACAGTTTACTACCGATAGTGCCAAAATTTATTATGTATTTGAAAACTTTAATAAAGAGTTAATTGTTTCATTTTATGGTTGTAGAGAGCCTTGCCGGTTAAAGTTAATAAGGAATTAAATTTTTATTAAAGAATCATTACACTTTTCTAGACAATATCTCACTCAATGGCTTTCGTTCAATTTTACTTTCCAGCCAACTAATAATATCTAAGTAAGTAAAAGTTCGGGTTTCAAAGCGATTTTTTTCTAGCGATTTTATTTTATTTAAAAGCAGGGCTAATTCTTTTCGTACCTCACCCCTATCTACTTTAAATGATTTACGTAAAAATTTAAACATCTCTTCTTCAATTACCGTTACATTTTGCCGCTTACTCATAAACCTATATACCGATTTGGCCAAATAATCAACCAACTCATAATTGCCCATTTCGTAATGGCAAATTAAATGCAATAATCTGGCATAGCACTGTAAATCGCTTCGTACATCGGCATTGTCGTTAATTATTTTTTGTACATAATCTATTGCTGTACTATAATCTTGATTACCAAAATACAGTGATGCTATTTTGTAATTGATAATTAAAATACGATGCTCATCTATAAATAAATCATCTGCGGCTATACGGCTTAAAATATCGGGTACAAGCTTTATACCTTCGGCAAAACTGCCTTGTAAAATGTGTTTATTTATTTTGGCACTAGCTATATATACAAAGGCTTGTGTTCTAAAACTATCATGGTGCAGTACTCTTTCGGACTGTGCAAAAGTTTCAAAGTGGTGTAACACTTCGGTTAGCTTTTTTATATTGCGTAAATAAAAGCAAGAGCTAAGTAAGGTATGCAATCCTTTAATGTAATTGGCTGTTTCAACCCTTATCATACCAGGTTCATCATTAAAATTATTTACCCAGCTTTGGGCATGGCGGTAGTAATTTAAAAAATCTTGCTTTATAAAAGCGTATAGGCAATAGGATTGATGGAGGTACATTTTCTCATAAAAGCCTTTTTCTTGCCAAGCCTTTGCAGGCATGTGTTTTAGCAAATACTCTGTTACTTTATTTTCATCTGTTTTATTACGGGCATGTCCGTTTTTTATAAACCAACCTTGTAATAGCATAGCTAAATTGCTAAGCCTTGCTAGTATATCTATTTGCTTATTTACTTCGTTAATTTCTTCACTTAGCTGCTCTGCTTTTGTTTGCATACTGCGACTTATATGCAAGGTTTCAATACGTTTTTCTAAGGCAATGGCTTGTACTAAATAATTTATTTTATGATTGCCTTTTGCAGTTTCCTTAGCTTTTTCAATAATTTTTAGGCTTTGGTTAAACAGCCCTTTTTTGTATAAAATATGGGCATAATCTAGCTGCTCATTTAATTGCAAATCTATACTATCTGTACTTTTTAATAGGCGTAAGCTTGCCAGTAATTGCTTGTACAAATGCACTTTTATATTAGCAAGTTGTGGCTTTTCTATCGATCTTAATTTTTTAAATAATTGGGGTTCATCATACTCGGTTAATTTATCCAAGGCATCAAAAAGTTCTACCACTTTTAAATCTTGATTATGAGAGTTTCGTTTGATGTACAGTTTAAAATGCCTCTTCTCAGCCTTTTCTAAAGACTTTATTAGCTGAAATAATGTATCGGAAAAACGGTTGGGCATCATAAAAAATATTAACTAAAAATCAATACTAATAAGGCTTTTATACAATTACTGTTTTGTTTACCATAATAAAATTAACCATAAGTTTATTATAATTATAATAAAACTCATCCTACTTTTACGTTAGTAAAGAGGATGAGTTATTTAATAGCAAAGAATCGTTAAAAGGAAATACTCAACCGCAGTGATTGAATAGTGAAGAACAAATATACAGAATTATTTAAGAATTTTCATATGGCAAGCAATCGTTAAAGTC
>JANNWD010000506.1:0-9990 GCA_031408315.1 Bacteroidota bacterium | reverse complement strand
AAAATTGATATTACTTTTTAATTCTTCTTTAAGTACGGTAGATACTGATTGTGCTCTTTGTAACGATAATTTTATGTTAGCTTCATCATTGCCAATATCATCGGTATAACCATCTATATTTATTTGTGCAGTTGGCATTAGTTTTAATTGGTTTGCTAAATTTTTTACTGCTGCAATACCTTCTGGTTTAAGAATAGCTTTGCCTAAATCAAATAACACTTCGGCATTTAAAGTTAATTTTATGGCTGCACCAATTGCTGCAATAGCATCTATATCGGCTCCAGCTATTGAGGAAGCTGTTTTTAAATCTGTTAATCGTACATAATAAAAATAATCAGTAGGTTTAATAATTTTACCAATATCTACCGATGCTGTGCCACCACTAATTTGTCCAACATTAATCCATGTAATTCCATCTTTTGAAATTTCTAAATTGGTAGGCTCTATTTGCCCTGCTTCAAAAACAAAAAGGTCTGGACCGTTTACATCTACCAATGCATTGTTTGTAAATTTAATGGTGAGTGTACCGTTTAACCCAAGGCTGTAAATACCTTTGTTTTTTTTAAGGTCGTTCATTAAAACATAATCAGGTATTCCTACACAATTTTCTTTTGGAAATTGAATATTGCCCGATAAATATTTTGCATCAACTACTTCATCTACAAAAGATGCATCGCCAAGTGGCAAATACACTAACCCATTTTCGGAAACATATGTTTTAGCCGTAGCCGTTCCAAAATTTATGGCTGGATTATTTTTCATAAATTGATTTTTTAACCTCTCTGCTTCAACAACAATTCCTTCTGCATTATTTTTTGCTTTTAAATAGCTAATTAAAAAGCCTGTTAGCGTCATAGATTTTTCTTTTGCATATTTTTGTAAATCACCATTTACATCAATATTTTTCACTTTGTTAAAAAAATCTTGTGCATCTATATTTGTTCTAAAAGCTTCTGGCACTGTAGGATAATGACTAACCTTTTCTTTATCAGCAGCGGTAAGAAAACTATAAGCACTTTCAATTCTACTTTTATTTGTACTATACTTAGAACTTGAATACTTTGATTGTATGGCTGGGCTATTGTTGTTGCTTGGCTTATTACTTTTGCCTTCTTTTTTGGCTTGCTTAATGCTATCCATCATCGCCTTCATTCTACTCAAATATTCATCGGCAGTTTCTTTTTGAGAAGGGCTCATATTCTTTTTTTGAGCCTTTGTTATAGGCAAATACCCTATTAAAAGAATTACTAGTATTGCTTTAAAATAATTTTCTTTCTTCATTTTTAATCTGCTCTTTTATATCTCGTTTTCATCATTTCAAAATAAATAAAACCATATCGTTGATACCAACCTGCTTGTGCATATCTACTTTCACATCCATCAAATTCAAGTAAACCATCTTTTAATAATTTAATAAACTCTTCATACTTTCTATCATAGGTTTGTTTTAAATTGGAGAAAGATTTATTAATTTTTGCTCTCTCTACTTGCCAAGCAGCACCACTCATAGCATGAAAGCCACTGTAACTATCACCAAAAGCTATTGCACTAGTGGTAAAGTTTTTTGTATTTTCATAAATACATTTCATACGTTCTAAAGCCATACGGGCTCCATTCATTTTATCTACTGCTTTTGTATAATCTTCTTCACATTCGGTTGCACCTCTGCAAGCAGCAGTCATCAATACATCGTTACTGGTGCTAAACTCTGGTGAGCAATCATTATTACTTAAAGCATTTGAGCTATTCCATAACCCTGCTGCATTATCTGCTAGGCCGCCAAAAGTGCTAAACTGGCTATTTATAATTGCATTAATTGCACCCCTAGGAGTAGTAGGATCGTCATTGCCACGTATTGCACCCCACTCGTCGGCTGCAGCTTGTGCTACACCTTCTGCCTGTTCTTGTATAGTTGGATAGGTTTGTGCATTGTTATGCAAATACAATACAAGAAATAATACTGTAATAATTATTTTCATTTTATTGCTTTTTAGTTTTTGTTTTAGACTTTTTCTCTGCTTTTACTTCTTGTTTCTTAAACGGTGGTGCTATATCTTTTCCTCGTATTGGTTTACCTACCCAAGTAAACATTTGGTAGGGTTCTCTACTTTTAGTTATCATCATTATTCCAAAACTACCTTCGGTTTTAAAATTAGCACTCCATTTATCACTAGTTTTTAAATTGCCATTTTGATTGGAATTTTTCCAAGTGTCTTTACATAATTTTATCTCTAAATTTTTATTTTTTCCTGTGGTACTAAAATAAATAGGTTGGTAAACACTTAAGCCTTTTACAAAAAAATACGTAGTATCTTTTTGGGGTGTTACTGTTGTAAAATTTACTTTCCCTTTCCAAGTTGTATCTCCTTTTTCGCCATTGTATTCAATCAAACGAAGCTCAATGGGCTTTACTTTTTTATCAAGGGTATAAGGTTGTGCGTTACTTTTTATAACAAAAAGAAGTATAAAAAATAAAATTGATACTATTTTATGCATTAGTTTTTATATTTATTAAATTATTTAGTTACGTTTTAATTTACCAGCTTTGCAATAAACTGTACTAATGTTGGATGTTCTGGGCCTATAAAGGGTCGTTCTTGAAAAATCATTTCTCTAAAAGGACCCAATTGTATAATATCTAATTTAATTGGACGATTTCTATTTCCCAAAAAAGTTATTTCTTCTAAATTGTAAGGAAGGCAAATCTTTTCGTTATGGGTATTAGTCATAGCTGCATCCCAAGTAAAATCGGTGCAAATGTTGCAGCTTTTATGTGCTGACCCAATTTTTAAATCTATCTCTAAAATAACCCTACGTTTTTTTGCATAGGAAAGAGAATCTACAAAAAACTCTAATTTTGCATTAGGTATAGGTGCAATTGATTGAAGAAATTTTTGCCCATATACATTATCCGATGACCTTCTTAATCCCCCTTTTTTATTATGAGCAATACCGAAATCATAGGCATTGTACACAAAGGGAGCTGTATAATCTGTACCTCTTTCTTTATTAAAAATACTAAAGGAAGTTTCGTTAGCATAACCCTGATTTTGGGTAGAGTAAAGCATAGGAGTTTTTATTGCTTCGCCATTTTCTCTATCTAATTCATAAATCTTATAAGAAATGTTTCCATATAATTTTTTACAGTCATCACTGTGTATGCAAGTGGTAGAATTTATTGATTTGTATAATAAACCATTAAAGTCAATCTCCACCTTAGCTTTTTTACCAACTCGTATATAGCTTAAGTTATTTGTACTAATTTGTAAAGAAGGGATACTGTTTAAATAAGTTAAATTCTTTTGGTCGGTCATACTTTCTCGTATAAAAACTATAAGATTTTCTTCATCACTAAATTTTAACGAAATATTTGTTGGAGTAAAAGGTAATCGCAAATTTTTAGTTTCTGTATTTTTATAAAATTTTACACTTCTACCTTCATAGTTTGCATATTCAAATAACTCTACAAACCCTCCAGTAAGTTTTTTATTTACGCTATTATTTTGCGGAGAAATAGGGATAGTTGCAATTGTAGGATTAGTAGTAACTGGTATTTTAGTTTTATTCTGTTTTACTAATTCTGCAGCTTGTTTTCTTTTTTCTGTAGCTTGCTTTCTCAAAACAGCTGCTTCAGCCATTTTTTCTTTGGCTTGTTGCTCCATTAGAGTTGCTTCATTTTTTAGTTTTGTTGCCACTTCATTATCCTGTTCCTTTGCTGCTTCTTCTTTTTTAGCTGTAGCTTGTTTTCGTAAGTCGATAGCCTGTTGTGTTATAGCTTTTGCTTCTATCTCTATTTTTTTTGCTTCTGCTATTAAATTTTCTGCAGATGTTGGCACTTGTGCATTTATTGCTAAACATTGAAGAAATAGTATTGTAAAACAGAAAAATATTTTTTGCATACAGTTAATTTTACTAGTAATTTATTTTTTGATACAAATTATTTAATCAAATCAAATTCGTAAGCATTGGAAACATTGTTGGTGCTAGAAATTTCTCCATTATAAGTTGGATAAATAATACGGGTAATTATTTTTACTCTTTTGCCCCAAGCTTCCTCAGGAAAGTTTGAAAAAATAAATGCATGGTTTCTTAGCACATCTTTATTTTTTTCAATTGCTTGTAATTGCATAGGCTCAGAACGTACTGTTCTATTAAAAGCACCTTCGGGAGTTCCTTGCTCTATTTCTACCCTTGTTCTAGCACCTGCATAAAATATTTCAGTTTCTACCTTACAAGGTTTGGATGTAGCATTACCAATATTTTTTACAATAAACCGCAGTGGTATTTTTATACGCCCAGGTATGCCTGCTACTGCTTCGTAACCATTACCTCCGCTACTAAGTACAGGAATAAGATCGAAAGTTAAATCGGGTAAAATTTTTACTATATCACTATTGGGGCTAATTACGCCTGTTATTGGTTTTACTTTTTGTGCATTTACTACAAATGTTGCCATACACACCAGCAATGTTAATGTTAGTTTTTTCATGTTTAAAGTTTTTCAATTATTACATTATCAATATAAAATTCTGCTCCATCAGCTGCTGGCTGTGTAGATGACCATTTAGAGTAAATAGTAACATTATCTATTGGTTTATCATAAGTAAAACTTAGTTGCTCCCATTTGCAAGTTGTAGTTGAGGCTACTGTTTTTTGATACTCCCCCTTTGCACTATTAATTACACCTATCGTCATACCGCCACGTACTACATAAACCCAGCAACTTACCTTTACGCCATTATTTGCTGGCAAAGGATTTTGTGCAATACCACTATGCCCAATTGTACTTACAATATGCATTACATTTCCTTCTACCCCACTTTTGCCTACCGATGCAATTAAACAGCAGGTATTTTTAATGTTTACCACTTCGGTAATCATACATGAGTTATTGGTAGGATTATTAATCCAGGTAGGCCATCTTTCAGCTGGGGATGCATCTGCCCAATCGGTAGTACTAGGTTTATGGCAATAGCCTTTAGGATTACCAACATTGGTGGCTAATTTATCGAAAGTGCCATTTACAATTAAATTTTGTGCAAATAATAAATTGCAGCAAAAAACATTTACGAGTACAAAAAATATTTTTTTCATTTGATTAATTTGTTTTAACAAAAATGAAAAAAATATTCAAGGCATACAATCCCATAAATAGGGCATTACAAAAAATTAATTGTGTTGATTAAATTTATATACCGCTGCTGTGGCATTATTAACTTGCAGTTTTTTGTATATTTTTTTTATGTGGCTACGTACGGTTTCTACAGCTATGCTTGTTTCGGCGGCTATCATTTTATAACTGTACCCTTTTACTATATATTCTAGTATTTCTTTTTCTCTTGCAGATAAGGATTGTATTTCTGCATTTGAATCATTATTTTTTCTAGGAATAAATGTTAATACTTTTTTAGCAATGCTACTTGTTATTGGGGCTCCTCCCTCTAATACATCATTAATAGCACTAGGTATTTGGTCAAAATTCTTTTTTAATAAATATCCATTTGCACCAGCACATATTGCATTAAATATATTTTCGTCATCTTCAAAAACGGTAAACATTATAACCGGCAAATCTTCTTTAATGGTACGTATTTGTTTTACTGCATCAACTCCATTACTTCCTGGCATATCTATATCCATTAAAATAACATCTGGCTTAAGGGCAAGTATATCATCTTTAACATATTTAGCATCGGCTAATGCCGCAACTATTTCAAAACTTGTATCAAACTGCAAAAGCATTTCTACACTTTTGCGTAAATTTTCGTTATCCTCGTATATAAGTACTTTTATTGCCATTAATCAAAATTAATACATACAGCTATTTAAGCCTATGCCATATTTATGGTATTGGTACTATTGTTACTAGCTGTGTACCCATTTCATTGTTTACAATAGTTAAGTTACCGCCAATGGCGTTGGCTCTGTTTTGCATACTTTTTGTACCTGTACCACTAGTGTTACCCTTCCAAACTCCATTATCTATTATAGTAAATTTAAGCTCTTTATTTACCTTTTGAAATTTTATATCTACATTATTTGCACCCGAGTGTTTGCATATATTACTTATTGCTTCTTTATAAATTAATAGCAACTCTTTTCGTACTTGTATAGGTAATTTATTGCTCTCTAACGTATCATCGGCTGTTATTACTAAGCTAATATTTAATGGCTCTAAGGTTTGTGCAGCATACTCTCTCATACGTATTATCAAATTCTCGATTTTTTCATTCTCTGGTCGTATACTCCATACAATATCACTCATGTTTTGTTGTATAGTTTTACTTTGTGTAGCTATTTGGTGTAACATTTCTTCGACTTTTGCTGGTTGCTCTTTTACAATTTGTTCCGATACACTGCTTAAAATATTTATACTAGTTAGAGTACTGCCAATTTCGTCATGCAAATCTTGACTAATATTATTTCTTATACTTAATAACGCCGATTGCTGTTCTAACTTTTTCTTTAATTGATACCTATTAATAAATAAAAAGGATAAGCCTAGTACTAAAGCTAGGCCTGCCAGTAAAAGGTTTTTAATTTTTTTTTGGTTAGTAATTTCTCTTTCTGTTATTACTTGTTCTTTTTCTTTAAGTAATAATAATTGTTGATTATTTTTTGCTATCAGTATCTGTTTATCTAACTGCTCATTTTGTTGCTGCAATTTTAAATCTTGCAACTCCGATTTTTGAGTAAGTACTATAGAAGCTTGTGATAGTGCTTCAATTTCTGCTTCCTTTTTTTTTGCTAAGAGAATATTACCATCTATAAGTGCATTTTGCTTTTCTATTTGCAATTCCTTTAATCGCTGTAGGGTATTTAATTTTATTATTTCATTATCCTTTTTTTCAGTTTCGTATTGTGTTTTTATTTCTTCTATTTTAGCTAAATTACTTTTTGCACTAATACTATCTTTGTACAAAATAAATTTATTGTAATTAAAATACGCATTGGTATAATCTTTACGGCTTATATAAAAACTGCTTAGCTTATCATATACATTACTAATATTTTCTTTATTATTTAAATTAGTTGCTAATAGTAATGCTTTATTAAAATAACTTACGGCCAATAAAGAATCGTTACTAGCATTTGCTAAATTACCTGCCGATACATATAGCCTCGATAACATTTGTTTATCATCGTTTTCTTCAAATAATTTAATGGCTTTTGATTGCCATATTAATGCTTCATTAAAAAGCTTTTTTCTATTAAAATAAACACTCATAGCTGCATACGATGATGCCATTAGTTTTGAGTTTTTTAATTGCTCGGCATATAGTACCGCTTGTTTAATAAAGGGTAACGATAAATCAACATTGCCTTTTAGTATATATAACTGCCCTAAATTAATATTAGTAATTACAAGGCCATTTTTGTCATTAGCAGATTCCCTTACATTAATACTTTTTTGTTGGTAGGCTATTGCATCATCAATCTTATTGGATAAGTAATAAACCGAAGAAATGTTACTATACGTTTCTCCCAAACCCTTAGCATGTGCATTGGTACTATAAAGATCTAATGCCAAAAAAAAATATTGCAAAGCTTTTTCTTTATCGCCTAAGGCTAAATACAGCGTTCCCAAATTACTATTAATTTCGGCTGTTTTAATACTTTTTTTGGGGCTAATATTTAATGCTGTTAAAAAAATTACTTCCGCCTCTTTATTTTTACCTTTTTCTAATAACACAAGTCCACTCCGTAATTTTGCATTAATAAGCAAGGTGGTATCTTTAAAATTAATAGCATATTGTAATAAAGGATTATTATATTTTTCAACATTATTTATTTGTCCAGTTTTAAACATGGCCTCTGCTAAAATATCTAATGCAGTAATTTCTCCAATTTTATAATTTAATTTTATAGACTCTTCAATTACTTTTGTAGAAATCAAGATAACAGAGTCATATTTCCCATCAGTACTCAACCTATTTGCTTTGTTAAGTAATTTTATTACGTTACCTAAATCTATATTAGAAGTGGGCTGTGCATGTCCTTGAAAAGTACAAAAAATGGATAAGAAAAAAATTAAAAAGTAACTATCTCCTTTTAATGCATTACTCATTATCCTTTTATTTTGATTAACATTATATGGGTAAATATATTACAATTATTTTAATCTTTTTACTTCGTTTTATTAGCTAAGTCCTTGTAATTTTACACAATGCAAAATAAATATTTATATGCTCAATATAAATCCACGTTACAAAAAATTGCCGATGTAAAATATGCCGCTGCTGTTTTACAATGGGATCAAGAAACTTATTTGCCTCTAAAAGGAACAGATGCCAGAGGCAGACAAATTGCAACACTTACTGAAATTGCTCATACCCAATTTACGAATGATGGATTGGGGAGTTTATTGCAAGAGTTGAGTACAAAAGGAGATTTATCTATTTATGAAAAAAGAAACGTACAATTAAGTTTTGAAGACTATACTAAAAATAAAAAATTACCTTCCACTTTTGTTCGTAAAATGAGTGAAGCTGTCAATAAAAGTTTTCATGCATGGATAAAAGCCCGTAAACAAAATTCGTTTACCATTTTTGAGAACCCTTTGCATGAAATTATTGAACTAAAAAAACAAGAAGCCGATTTATTGGGTTACGAAAATCACCCATACAATGCTTTAATGAATGATTACGATAAAGGCTTAACAACAAAAATTGTTGATGCAGTTTTTGAAAATTTAAAGCCACAATTATTGCATATTTTAAGTGCAATAAAAAACAAACCACAAGTAGATAATAGTTTTTTACACCAACATTTTGATAAAGATGCTCAATGGAAATTTGGGTTGCACTTATTAAAGGGTATGAATTTTGATATGGAAGCTGGTAGGCAAGATATTAGTGAACACCCCTTTACCACAAATTTTAATAGCAACGATGTACGATTGACAACTAGAATTGATGAAAACGATTTTGGAAATATGACTTGGAGCTGTTTACACGAGGGTGGGCATGGATTATATGAGCAAGGATTGTCTGAGATTGAATATGGATTACCACTTGGAGAATATTGTAGCCTTAGCATACACGAAAGCCAAAGTAGGTTATGGGAAAATAATGTAGGTAGAGGATTACCTTATTGGAAATATAATTACACTACTTTACAAAATTATTTTCCTACAACACTAAAAAACGTTTCGGTAGGGCAATTTTATAAAGGCATTAATAAAGTAGAACCTTCATTGATACGAACAGAAGCCGATGAATTAACGTATCATTTTCATGTAATGATACGCTACGAAATTGAAAAATTATTAATAGAAGGAACAATTATTACAAAAGATATTCCTGCTTATTGGAATGAATTGTATAACAAATATTTAGGTATTATAGTGCCAAATGATAAAAATGGCTGCTTGCAAGATGTGCATTGGAGCCACGGAAGTTTTGGTTATTTTGCTACCTATAGTTTAGGTAGTTTGTATGCAGCACAACTATATGCAGCTATTCAAAAAGAAAATCAGTTAGTAAAAAAAGAAATAGAAGCTGGCAATACAACTACTGTATTAGCATGGCTAAGAAAAAATATTCATACACATGGCAGGTATTTTAATTCGGAAGATTTATGTAAAAATGCAACTGGTGAAAACCTAAACAGTAAATATTTTATTGATTACGCTACAAAAAAATATACCGATATTTACAACTTATAAAAATATATTTTATGTACAACATGTTTTTAAAATTTAAACTCTTTTTTGCTGCAATCCTATGCTGCATAACATTATCAAATTGTAGTAAAAGCGATTCAAGTACAGCACCTGTTGACCCAATCAATTTTTTCGATAATAATTTTATAAATAAAGATTTAAAAATTCATTTAGCAGTTGATAATGGCACAACCATAACAGCACAATATAATGGATATTTATTACGCTTTTCAAAAAATTCGGCAACAAGTGGTTCTGTTGCAATCTCAAATACATTATTATCGTATGCAGGCACTTGGAGTACAACTACAGACCATACTACAGTA
>JANNWD010000505.1:0-3147 GCA_031408315.1 Bacteroidota bacterium | reverse complement strand
GAAAAACAAAAGCTGAAACACGGCTTACGTCCGCCCCCATTTTGGCAAACCGCTTGTTGGCAGTAGTTTTTTTACCAAAGCTTCCACCAAGGTTTTGTTTCTTGTTTTGTCTCTATATTTTCTGATTTGAAATTGTCATTTTGTGTACTACTTTCAAATTCTGTCGTCTTTGGAGCTTTGATAAAAAATGCTTTTTCAATTATTTTAGAATCGTCATCATCAAAACCGAGTTTGTCAAACTGCAATTGGTTAAGAATCACTTGAGGAACATTAGTTTCATCACATTCAAACCCTGTTTTAGTATTTTTAATTATAGTTTCAAAATCACCGTCGCCAAGGTCAACTTTTGTAACCTCTCCATTCTTCCAATCTATTTCAACTTCTTCTAAGTCGCCAAAGTCAATTTTAGTTTCATAGCTTAAACTTCTAAACTGCCTTTTTAATTCTCCATTGTAAATTAGTGCATAACTGTAAGTTCCTCCACTGTCATACCTTTCGTGTGCAAAAATTAATTCTGGTCTTTGGAAATATTCAATAATGAATTGTATTTCTTTAGCGTCTTGTCGCTTGTAAAAGTTTTCGACAAATTGAGAGTTGTAAATAGTAATTACGTCATTGGTTTTTACTAAATAATATTTGTCAGGATAACGTGTATCTACAAAATTTTGTGTTTGAACAAAGTCTGTCCCGATTAAATCATTTACAATTTTTGATAAATCGTATTTACTTGTGTCAGTCTTTATAGAAACCCGCCTGCTGATGCTCCCATTTTGTTATGATTTTAGGGTCTGTTAAAATTACTGCCAACACAATGTTATACAAAAGTTACGAATTTTCAAAATTTATAATTTGTAGATATACAGTATTTTAATCGATGTGTTTTTGTATTGTTAAAAAAAAGAGTTAATTTTTTTTTATCAGGTAACAATTTGTTTTTACAGCTACTAATTATTTGCTTATCAATATTGTAACTAGTGTATTTAAAAATTGTTTTATTTGTTTATTTTATAAACATAATTATAAAGTATGTGAATAAAAAACCTAAATCAACTTATGCTCATAAGCATATTTAACCAACCCAATAACGCTGCTGGTATTTGTTTTACGAAAGATATTTTTGCGATGAGTTTCTACAGTACGTTCACTTAAAAAAAGGGTATCAGCAATTTGTTTATTATTGAATTCTTTTTCAATCAATTTAACAATTTCAATTTCTCTGGCAGTTAGGTGTGCTTGTTCGTTTTCTTTTTTTACTTCACTTGCTTTTTGCATTTCTACCAATACCTCTTCGCCAAAATAAATACCACCCTTACTAATTTTTTCTAGTGCTTTTATTAATTCTTGCTTACCAATATTTTTAAGTACATAACCACTAATGTTGGCGTCATCAATCATTTGATTAACCAAATCGCCTTGACCACTCATACTCAATGCCAATATTTTTATTTCTGGAAATTGTTGATGGACAGCTTTAGATAATTCGGCACCATTCATGCCTGGCATCATTACATCAGTTAATAAAATATCAACCTTCTTTGATTCTAACAAAGAAAGCATTTGTGTAGAATTAGTACATTCAATAGCTATTTTGAAATGCTCATGCCCATGTAATAGCGATTTTATACCGTCTATTACAATTTGATGATCATCTACAATGGCTAAGGAAATTTTTCCGTTTTTCATTTTGCCAGTTAGGTAATTTTGTGTTAAGATAAACTAAAATACTTATTAAACAAGTGGTACATGAATAGCCACCAAAGTTCCCCTTCCTTCACCACTATCAAAATCAACCGTACCTTTTAAAAATTCTACTCTAAGTAGTATATTTTTTAAACCAATACCCTCAAACTTTGTTTTTTCTGTTGTGTTAAATCCTTTGCCGTTATCTTCAATAGTAGCACTTATTCCATCTGTATCTTTTATTAAAGAAATATCTAGCTGGTTGGCACCAGAGTGTTTTATTACATTGTTTACACACTCTTGTATTACACGGTAAAGTACAATTTCTACATTATTATCTAATCTTTCGTTTAACCCTTCGGAGTACAAATTTATTTTTAAAATGCGACTATCTATTTTATCAATAAATTCTTTTACAGCACTTGCTAGTCCTGCTTTTAGTAAGGCATTTGGCATCATTTGGTGGCTAACATTTCTTACTTCTTTACAACCTTCATCAACTAAGCTAATTACTTTTTCAAAAGATAATTTTTGGTTTTCATCTTTAAAAATTAATTCACTTTCAAAAGCCGATAAATTCATTTTGGCAGCACTCATTACTTGGCCCACACCATCATGTAAATCTCTGGCAATACGTTGGCGTTCTTTTTCCTCGGCTTCTAGGACGGCTTTGGTAGAAAGGTCTTGTTGTTTAATGATTTCTTTATGTAGGGTTAATTTATTTTGTGTTTGTCTTTTTTTATAAAAATTAAAACCTGCAAATGCTAATAATAGTGTGATTATAGAAATGCCCCATAATAAATAATTTTTTTTACTTATCTCTGCATTTTTCAATTTTAATAGCTGCTCTTTTTTTTCGGTTTCATATTTTGTATTTAACTCTTCTATTTGTTTCATTTTATTTTGAGAGTAGATAGAATCCTTTAAGGCAAAATGTTTTTTTGTGTACAACAAAGCCTTTGTATTATCGCCATCTTGCTCGGCAATATTTCCTAATTCTTTGTAATTATTTAGCTGTAAATCTTTGTAGTTTAATTTTTGTGCAATGGCATTGCTAAGTAAATAAAAAGAGGCTGCTTTTTTATAGTCGCCTTTTTGAGTAAACATATACCCCATATCGCCATAATTAATAGCAGTAGCAAATGAGTCTTTTAATTGTAGCTGTATATTTAGCGACTTTGTTAAATAACTTTCTGCTTCTGTATATTTTTTTTGTTGTGTGTAAGCTCCTCCAATAAAGTTTAAACTATAAGCTTTGCCTACTAAGTCATTCATTTTTTCTCTAATAGCTAAAGATTTTTTATATCTATTTATCGCTTCTCCATAATTATTTTTATATTCAAAAACAACTCCAGATTCATTTAAAATTGTAGCCATTCCATCTAAGTCATTTGCTTTTAAATAAATAGTATACGCTTCATCGTAATGAATTAAGGATCTATTTAAATCTTTTGATTTTCTATACAG
>JANNWD010000504.1:0-2745 GCA_031408315.1 Bacteroidota bacterium | reverse complement strand
CAACAAATGGTATATGCTGTAGCAATGAACACTATTAAAAATTTTGAAAAAGCAATTGGTCGTAAAGTGCAGTGGAGTCCCGTTACTGAAGATATTACCAAATATGTAATTAAAGATGCAAAAAAACGAAATGCTAAACGCCCTATTTATAGCCGCAGATTTATAGATAAACTGTTGCTTTATCCTCATGCTTTTAGAGGTGCAAATGCCTATTATTCATCCGACAGAAAAGCAATTTTATTTGGTTACTTTAATGCCACTCCTGCAAGTGCAGATTTGCATATGCCCGGCAGTATCGTATACTCTTGTTTATCGCATGATATTATTGCTCATGAAGTAACACATGCTATTATTGATGGAATGTTTAGTCGTTTTATGGAGCCTACACATCCAGATGTTCCTGCTTTTCATGAAGCGCTTTCGGATGTTGTTGCACTGTTTCAACATTTTACTTTTACCGATGTTATGCAATATGAAATTGCCAAAATAAAAGGAAATTTTAATGCCGAAAATTTATTAGGCAAACTAGCCGTTGAATTTGGAAAAGCATCTGGAGGTAATAATAGTTTAAGAGATGCTATTGGCGAAAAAAAAGATAACGGTATTTGGCAAAGAATAACACCAAACATAACTGAATACCGAACAAAATTTGAATGCCACGACCGTGGTGCAATTTTAGTCGCAGCCATTTTTGATGCATTTATAAATATTTACAATCATCGATCATCAGATATTATTAAAGTAGCAACAGGTGGTACTGGCGTATTACCTGCTGGCGATTTAAACGGCTACTTAGTTAATAGCCTTGCGGCAGAAGCTGCAAAAACAGCATCACATGTTTTAAAAATGTGTATTAGGGCGTTGGATTATTGCCCACCAATAGATATAAACTTTGGAGATTATTTACGAGCATTAGTTACTGCCGATGCTGAATTGGTGGCAGATGATAAACACAATTATCGAATTGCTTTTATTGATGCGTTTAGAAAACGAGGCATTTATCCAGAGGGCATAAACAACCTATCGGTTGAAAGTTTGGTGTACAGTGCCGATGACGATTCTAAAGTATTAGATGATTTTGCAGAGCTTTTTAGCGATTTTTTAAAAGAGTTTAAAAGCGAAATTAGTTATGTAGAGGATAGACGTTTGCTCTTTAATACTGTACGTAAATTTATTGTTGGCAAAAAAGGTTACCATGCAGATGAAAAGGCTGAAAGATGGAAAGGCTTGCATGAACATTTAAATGAAACCATTATTAACGATGAAAAAAAAGCACTTGCTTTTGAAAAACTTACTGGCTTGGTAGTATCTAAAAATTATAAGCAATTACACATTCGCTCTTCCACAAAATACCCTGGCAAACCATCAATAGAAATACAAGATATTAGATTGAATAACCGAGTAAGCCCAGATGGAAATATTCAAAACCAAGTAATAATTTTATTGGCACAAAGCTGTGGTGTAAAAGCTGAGCATGATGAAGATAATGATGAGTATAAAATAAAAACATTTGAGCATAACCCTGTAGATGATTTTGGCGAAGGTGCTTTTTTATTTAGAGGTGGTTGCACATTGGTTTTTGATTTAAACACTGGCAAACAAGATGAAAAATCGAAGAAAGAAAAAACGGCTAGCCTCAAATACATTATAGCCAAACCAATTGTAGATATGGAAAATTTAAACAAACGAAAATCCATTTATAAACCTAATGAAGCTAGAGCTAAAATGCAATACCGTTGCCAGTTTGGAGATTATGCAGATACAACAGGCATTGCAGCTATTAAAGAACAAGTGGAGCCTTTAGCTCATATTCATTTCTCAACTACAAATTAATTTTTATGCATAAAGTAGATAATGTAATTGTAAAAATGTACAACACTGGCTCTATAGGAGATTGTTTTTTATTGTTATTTCAGCAACAAAGCAAAACCACTTTTACCTTGCTTATAGATTGTGGTGGATACAAAACTAAAAAAGAAGATATTGTAAAATGTGTAGAGGATATTAAAACACAAATTATTGACAACAGTATAGATTTAGTTGTAGTAACACATGAGCATGAAGACCATGTAAGTGGTTTTAACCAAGCCAGAGAATTATTTGATGGCATTACATTTAAACAAGTATGGATGAGCTGGGCCGAAAATGAAACCGATACGTTGGCAAAACAATTGTTAGCAGAAAAAGGTAAAAAAGTAAAAGCATTAAAATCTATTATTGAAAGTAACTTAACCAAAGTACAGCAAAATTTACGATCGGATATTAAGCAAAATGGATTAAACCGAAGTTTAAAAATGCGTAAAACAAATTTTTCCAACGCTTTGGAGGCTTTAAAATTTGAAAACACCCAAATGCTTACCAGCCTTGGTGTACGGCTAAAAATTAGCGATGCTATGAAGTATGTAAAAGGCAAATCAGTTTCAAAATCTAAAACAAAAATGTATAGAAAGCCAGGACAAGTTATTGATGATTTGAAAGGTGCCGAAGGTGTAAAATTTTTTATACTTGGTCCGCCTTACGATAGCGATTTGCATGGCATAAAAAACGATTTAGATCATAGCGAATTATACGCCTTAGCCAAACGCCTTGGTATGAGTATGAATAGTTTTTATTTTAATGCAGTGGCAGCAAATAACATTACCGATGGTGTAGCTAAATCACCATTTTCGGCTAAATATAAAATGGATAGTAAAGAAGAAAAAATTTTTAATGATGGATTTTATAACTCATCTGCAAACAAATGGA
>JANNWD010000503.1:0-2225 GCA_031408315.1 Bacteroidota bacterium | reverse complement strand
GTGCAACGCACGCTGAGGAAACCTCATCGCGATTGCCTCCGCTAAATCCCCCTTGGAAAGCTACCGTGTATACACATCTTTGGTGGGAAGCGAAGTTGGTGCGAATCCCCCTAAATCCCCCTTTCCAAGGGGGACTTCCGGATCCGGTTCCCCCCTTTTTAAGGGGGGTTAGGGGGGATTTAGATCTAGAAACGAAGTCTATCCAACTTGTGTGTAACCCCATTGTTACCCTACGGTTGATGCCTAAAAATCGACATTTTAAATTAACAATTCAAACTCATATTTAAATGTCTAAATCGACTATCGACATAAATTTATTTGCCTTTCTATCGCCGATTTCCATTGCGTTCCTGGCAATGTCCAGCATTTCTAGCAGCGGAGTTGCGGCGACACCGCCCCAGTCATCAGCACGAGCAGATCTGAGTGAGTTGCTCGCCCAGGCGACACCCACCTTACCGCGCCCAGATTTCCAAAGACCGTCGACACCGCCTGTGGAGCCGCCACAGCCGCAGTTGCCACCTTCACAGGAGATTTTACCCAGTACGCCTGCTCCCAATCTCCCCAGCCAACCTACCCCATCGGGCGAGTTGCCAGCATCGATTGTGATTAAACGGTTTGAAGTTACTGGGAGTACGGTGTTTACCGCTGGAGATTTCGCACAAATTACTGCTAAATTTGCCAATAAACCGCTCGATTTTGCCCAATTGCAACAAGTTGCCAGCGAGATTACGCAGTTATACGTGCGGAATGGTTATATCAATTCGGGGGCTTATCTTCCGGGGAACCAATCTTTCGATGTGACTGGGGGGACGATCGAGATTAAAGTAATTGAAGGTACTGTCGAAGATATTGTCGTGACTGGTACTAGGCGATTAGACCCCAATTATATCAAGAGTAGGATCGGCTTGGGGGCTGGAAAACCACTGAAGATCGCTCGACTAATTGAGAGTTTGCAACTGCTTCAACTCGATCCTTTAATTAAAACAATTAGCACGGAACTCGTCAGCGGGCAACAACCTGGTACTAGTATCGTTCAGCTCAAAGTCAGTGAAAGCCCCAATTGGCAAGCGGGGGTAAGTATTGCCAATAACCGGACTCCCAGCGTGGGAGAAATTCAAGCTCAAGTTTTTGGCTCTCAGAATAACCTGACTGGTTTGGGCGATAGCGTTGGGGTTGCTTATGGTAAAAGTGAAGCGAGTAGTGTCTTCGATATTAACTATACGTTGCCACTCAATCCGCGCAATGGCACGCTGCGGTTTCAATATAGTAACTCGGCGAGTCGGGTCATCGAATCGCCATTCGACAGGTTAGATATTAATAGTAAGGGGCAAGATTTTGGCTTGACTTATCGCCAACCAATTATCCAAACCCCCGCGCGTGAATTTGCACTGGGCGCGACAATCGCTCGGCGCGAGACGGATACGGGCTATTTATTTTCGGTTATTGGCGAACGGATTGCTTATCCGACTCCGGGCGCGGATGCCAATGGGTTGACAAGAGTGACAGCCGCGCGGTTTTTTCAAGACTATACAGTCAAGGATACCCAACAAGTGTTCGCCATGCGATCGCAGGTAAGTTTGGGTGTCAATGCGCTGGGTGCGACTATCGATTCTGGTTCGCCAGACAGTCAATTTTTGACTTGGCGGGGACAGGCTCAATATGTCCGCGCGCTGGCTCCTAATAGTATATTCCTGTTTAAGTTAGAGACTCAATTAGCCGATCGACCTTTACTCGCGCTCGAACAAATTGGCTTGGGGGGACAAGATACCGTGCGCGGCTACCGTCAGGATTTATTACTGGCTGATAATGGTGTCATCGCTAGTGCCGAAGTGAGGTTACCGATTTTTACCGCGCCTGACAGTAAGCAAATACTTCAAGTCGTACCCTTCCTCGATTTTGGATGGGGATGGAATAAACCTAATAATCCTAGTCCCAATCCTACCCCCAGTACGATCGCATCTGGTGGATTGGGGTTGCGCTATCAAGGTGGGGATAATTTTTCTGCCAAGTTAGACTATGGTATTCCGTTTAATGCGATCGATGCCACTAAACGCACGGGGCAAGAGAAAGGGTTTTATTTCTCGCTCAATTACAATCAATCATTCTAAACACATAGTGGCTAGTGGCTAGTGGCTAGTGGCTAGTCACTGTTCACTATTAACTATTCACTATTAACTATTCACTGTTCACTATTCACTGTCCACTGTCCACTGTCCACTGTCCAC
>JANNWD010000502.1:0-1670 GCA_031408315.1 Bacteroidota bacterium | reverse complement strand
GTTCAACGTGCCGCTGTTGCTCGCCGTGGACTGCGGCTCGACCGCCGTCGAGACCATTGCCGCCCTGCGCGCGCGCGGCGTGGATGTGATCGTACTCGATCATCATCAAGTCTCCTCGCCCGCGCCGGACGCGGTGGCGCTGGTCAATCCGCAGCTCCAAAGTAGCGCAAGCGTCCCGCTCGCGTCGGACACGGCTGCTGTTCCGGAAAGCGAGCGGGACGCTCGCCCTACGTTCCGTGAACTGTGCTCCGCCGGCCTCGCCTTCAAACTCGCGCACGCCCTCGTCAAGCGCGGGCGCGACCTTGGCCTGCCCGGCGCGCAAAGCTTCGATGTCCGTTCCCTGCTCGACCTCGTTGCGCTGGGCACCATCGCCGATCTCGTGCCGCTCACCGGCGAGAACCGCATCCTCGTCAGCGCCGGACTCGTGCGCCTCACCGAGACCACGCGGCCCGGACTCATCGCGCTCAAGGAAGTCGCCGGGATCAAGGGGGCTCCGGGCGCCAATGCCCAAGTTGGCGGCTACGAAGTCGGCTTCCAGCTCGGGCCGCGCCTGAACGCCGCCGGGCGTCTCGAAAATGCCGAGGAAGCCCTCCGCCTCCTCCAGGCCCGCGACCTCGCCGAGGCCGCGCCCATCGCCCAGCGCCTCGACGCCCGCAACCGCGAACGCCAGGACATCGAGCGCAGCATCAGCACCGAGGCCATCGGGGCGGTGCGCGCCCGCTTCGACGCCGCGCGCGACCTCGTCATTGTCGAGGGGCAACTCCTCTGGCACATCGGCGTCGTGGGCATTGTCGCCTCGCGCGTGCTCCAGGAATTTTACCGCCCCACCGTCATCATTGGCGGCGAGGGCGGGGAATGGCGCGGCTCGGGGCGCAGCATCGAGGGCTTCGACCTTGCCGCCGCCCTGCGCGAATGTGACGACCTGCTCCTGCGCCACGGCGGACACGCCATGGCGGCGGGCGTCACCATTCACCCCGACCAGATTGACGCCCTGCGCGCGCGGCTCAACACCATTGCCCGCCGCACCTTGAAGCCCGAGCTGCTGCAACCCACCCTCCGCCTCGATGCCGAGGTCACGCTGCGCGACCTGACGGTGCCCCGCCTGCAGGAACTGGCCCGGCTGGAGCAGACCGGCATGGGCAATCCGCGCCCGCAGTTTTTCCTGCGCAATGTGGGGCATCAGCGCGCCCTGCTGCGCATGGGGCGGGAGAAGCAGCACGCCAAGCTGTGGATTACCGACGGCGACCGCACCTGCGAAGCGGTGTTGTGGAATGTGAAAGACGGTTCCCTGCCGGTGGGGAAGTTTGACCTGGCCTTCGCCCCCGACCTGAACCGTTTCAACGGCAACGTGACCGTGCAGTTGAAGGTGCTGGACTGGCGCGCGGCGGAGTAGGCGGGAGCGGCCCTAAGAGCGCGATGGCCGGGTTAGGCGCTGCAGCGCATGATTGGGCGGCACGGTCATGCCGTCGCTTCCGTACAAAAACCAGCGTGATTGCCCCTACCACTCCGAGAAGCAACGAAGAGGGCTCAGGCACGGCCGTGATGCTAATACCATCAATGCCGAGAAAGGCGTTTTGACCACTCACGCTATGCGGTGCGAAGCCGACGGCGTCTGTGGTTGAGGTCGCCGTGAAATCAATGCTGGACGCAAACCAACTATTGTTCGGTAG
>JANNWD010000501.1:0-1843 GCA_031408315.1 Bacteroidota bacterium | reverse complement strand
TAAGGATGCCGCGCGGGCACAGGCAACTGGTTGCAATATTCAACCGTTTTGATGACCGCATCGATGTCGGCGAAATCGAGCCCCGGATCGAGGCCTTGCGTGTACATATTGAGCGCGACAGTCACGAGGCAGCAATTGCCGGTGCGTTCGCCATTGCCGAACAGGCAGCCTTCGACACGGTCGGCCCCCGCCATCAGCCCGAGCTCGGCCGCCGCAACGCCCGTCCCACGATCATTGTGCGTGTGGAGGCTGATCACCACGGCCTCGCGATTGGGGATGTTGCGGTGGAAATACTCGATCTGGTCGGCATAGATGTTGGGTGTCGCACATTCGACGGTGGCGGGCAGGTTGAAGATAATCGGCTTGTCGGGCGTCGGCTGAAGCACCTCCATCACTGCCGCACAGCATTCGAGGCTCAAATCGAGTTCGGCGGTCGAAAAGGTCTCGGGGCTGTATTCGAAGAGCCAGTCGGTATCGGGCTGCTTGGCGGCTTCGTCACGGAGCAGTTTTGCTCCCATCACCGCAATGTCGCGGACCTGAGCTTCGTCCATCTGGAACACATATTTGCGCCACGCTGGCGAGATCGCGTTGTAGAGATGGACGATGGCGGTCTTTGCGCCACGCAGACTGTCGAACGTCGTCGGGATCAGGTCTGCGCGCGACTGGGTGAGCACTTGAACGGTCACATCATCTGGGATGCGGCCTGAGCGGACTAGGCCGGAGATGAAATCGAACTCGGTGGCCCCTGCGCTCGGAAAGCCGACCTCGATTTCCTTGAGGCCGATTTTGAGCAGCAGATCGAAGAACCGCGTCTTCTTTTCGGCATCCATCGGGTCGATCAGCGATTGATTGCCATCGCGCATGTCGGTCGAAAGCCAGCGCGGGGCTTGGGTGATCGTCCGCGATGGCCATTGCCGGTCGGTCAGGGCGATTTGCGGGAAGGGACGGTACTTCTGTGATGGATCGCGCAGCATCTTGCTTCTCTCAGGATGAAGTTGGCAGGGGAGAGACCCTTAGGCAGCGCCCGCGCGTTGCCCGCGCGGCATTACAGGCGCCTAAGGGCGCGTAAGTCGTAGGAGAAGGGCTGCAGCCGATTTCATAGCGAGACGTATGCGGACACTGTGCGTGCTTGTCCAGACCCTATGCCTGATGCAGGAGTGAGCGTGAGGAGACCAACATGTCCGCCATTACCCCGTTCACGATCGCCATTCCGCAATCTCAGCTCGACGATCTGGCCGCGCGGCTTGCGAACACGCGCTGGCCCGAAAAGGAACCGGTCGCCGATTGGACCCAAGGCGCGCCGCTCGCGAGGGTTCAGGCGCTCGTCGAACATTGGCGGACGCAATACGACTGGCGCGCGTGCGAGGCGCGGCTGAATGGCTTCCCCCAGTTCAAGACCGAGATTGACGGGCTGGGCATCCATTTCCTCCACGTCAAATCGCCGCACCCCGATGCGATGCCGCTGATCCTGACGCATGGCTGGCCGGGATCGGTAATCGAGTTCCTGAAAGTCATTGGCCCACTGACCGATCCGGTCGCGCATGGCGGCAAGGCGGAGGACGCCTTTGATGTCGTCGTGCCGTCGCTCCCCGGTTATGGCTTTTCCGACAAGCCGGCGACAACAGGCTGGAGCGTCCAGAAAATCGGTGCGGCGTGGGCGCAATTAATGACGCGGCTCGGCTATACCCGCTGGGTCGCGCAAGGTGGTGACTGGGGGTCGATGGTCACCCATGCCATCGGCGCGCTAGAACCCGACGGCTGCATCGGAATCCATGTCAACATGCCGATGGGCGCGCCATTGCCCGAGGAAATGGCCAGCCTGACCGATGCCGAGAAAGACGGC
>JANNWD010000500.1:0-7848 GCA_031408315.1 Bacteroidota bacterium | reverse complement strand
GTGTTTGTAGAAAAACCTTTGGCTAATACAATGGATGAAGCAAGGGCTTTAGTTAAGCTTGCAAAAGAGGCTAATATAAAATTTCAGGTGGGGCATGTAGAGCGTTTTAATCCGGCGTATTTAGCGTTGAAAAATATGCCACTGCAACCCATGTTTATTGAAGTGCATCGCTTAGCACAATTTAACCCAAGAGGAACGGATGTGAGTGTGATACTGGATTTAATGATACATGATATTGATATTATTTTACACTTGGTAAAAAGTAATGTAAACTATATTAGTGCAAATGGTGTGGCTGTAATGAGTGATACACCAGATATTGCTAACGTACGTATTGAGTTTGATAACGGCTGTGTAGCTAATTTAACGAGTAGCAGAATTAGTATGAAGAAGATGAGGAAAATGAGACTTTTTCAAAAAGATGCTTATATTGGAATTGATTTTTTAGAGAAGAAAACGGAAGTGATAAAATTAAATACGCCTGATGATAAAGATGTATTTACGTTTGATATTGAAACAAATAATGGAAAAAAAACTATTGCTGTTGCTAATCCGTATGTAGAAGAAGGTAATGCAATAAAAATGGAATTAGAAGAATTTAGAAATGCCATTTTAAATAATACTGAAACCGCTGTACCAGTGGTAGATGGATTTAGAGCAATGGAAGTGGCACATCAAATTTTAGAAAAAATTACCAAAAAAACCATAAACTAACTTAATATTTTATCCCTAGTTTGATACAACCCAGAATACATATTCGTTGGTATATTTTAGTTGATGTAATTGCAGCAATTTTAAGTTGGGTTGCTTTTTATTTTTTTAGAAAAGATATTTTGGGGGAGCCTTTTATTGTTGGCAAAAATTTTTACATTGGCTTGGTAGCTATGCCTCTTGCTTGGATAAGTTTATTTACACTTAGTGGCACTTACAAAGGGTTGTATGCAAAAAGTAGATTGTTTGAATTTTTTCATACAGCTATTATTTGCGTTGTGGGATCGTTATTTGTACTTTTCTTTTTTTTATTGTACGATGCTGTTAATAATAATTCTATTTACTATAAAGAGTTTTTGACTTTAGTTACTTTACAAACATTTGTTACTTATTTTTTGCGATTACTTATCTTGAATAAAACAAAAAAGCAATTGCATAAGGAAACTGTTTTTTTTAATACGCTACTTATTGGCAACACTACAAACTCAAATATATTAGCCAAAGCAATAGAAAATAATAACGAAAAAACAGGCTATAAAATTTGTGGTTATATTAATACTAATGGTGCTGCAAATACTTTAGGAATAAAATGCCTTGGTACTATAGAAGAATTAAACTCAATAATAAAAGATAATAATATTGAAGATATAATTATTTCGATAGAAAAAAACGAACGTCAATTGCTTGAAAAAATATTACAAGAGCTTGGTGATAAAAATGTAGATATAAAAATTACACCTGATAGAGTTGATATTTTAAGTGGTGCTGTGCAAACGAATAATGTAATGGGTATTCCGTTAATTGATTTGCACAAAGGGTTTGTGCCTAGCTGGCAGCAAAATATAAAGCGATTGATTGATGTGGTAATTTCGGTATTTGCGTTTATTATTTTATTGCCACTAATGCTTTATACAGCAATACGGGTAAGGCTTAGTAGCAAAGGTCCGTTATTTTATTTGCAAGAAAGAATTGGTTATAAAGGCAAACCATTTACTATGTACAAGTTTAGAAGCATGTTTGTAGATGCAGAAAAAAATGGTCCATTATTAAGTAACGATAACGATACAAGAATTACAAACTGGGGTAAAGTAATGCGTAAATGGCGACTTGATGAATTACCACAGCTATTAAATATTTTAAAAGGAGAGATGGCATTAGTAGGGCCAAGGCCGGAACGCCAATTTTACATTAATCAAATTGTAGCAGAACATCCAGAGTACAAATATCTTTTTAAAGCAAAGCCAGGGTTAAGTAGTTGGGGGATGGTAAAATTTGGCTATGCCAGCACAGTTGAGGAAATGATTGAACGGATGCGGTACGATTTAATTTACATTGAAAATGCTTCGTTGTTGATTGACTTTAAAATAATGTTACATACTATTAAAATTATTTGGGGAGGAAAGGGGAAATAGTAAATTAGGGTTTAGGGTTTAGGGTTTAGGGTTTAGGGTTTAGGGTTTAGGGTTTAGGGTTTAGGGTTTAGGGTTAAAATATTTCTGCAAGTTAGCTTCTCATTTATCTATTCAATTGGTTGTATTTGATTATTTTTGAGTACAACAATTTTACTTTGAAAAAAATAATATTTTCTATTTTAGTTTTTTTTGCCTTTTTGCCAATTGCCAATTGCCAATTGCAAAATTACTGGCAGCAACAGGTAGATTGTAAAATAGATGTTACCTTAAATGATGTTGAGCATAGCTTAAATGGATTTATAAAAATCAATTATACCAACAACTCTAACGACACACTAAAATTTATTTGGTTTCATCTTTGGCCCAATGCTTACAAAAATGATAGAACTGCATTTAGCGATCAACAATTGGAAAATGGAAGTACGAATTTTTATTTTAGTGATGAAGAAAAAAGAGGGTACATAAATCGATTAGATTTTAAAATGAATGGCACAACCTGTGCTATTGAAGACCATCCACAACATCAAGATATTATAAAAGTAATTTTACCTTTTCCTATAGCTCCAAAAACTACTTGTAAAATTGAAACTCCTTTTAATGTAAAGCTTCCGTACAATTTTAGTAGAGGTGGGCATGTTGCACAAAATTATCAAGCTACACAATGGTTTCCCAAACCAGCAGTGTATGATAAAAAAGGTTGGCATACTATGCCGTATTTAGATCAAGGCGAATTTTATAGTGAGTTTGGGAATTATGAAGTACAAATAACATTACCCGATAATTATGTTTTAGCAGCAACAGGTGTTGGCAATAATGAGCCTTCCATACAAAAAGAAGAAGTAATTGTATTGCCAATTAATACAAAACGAAAAACATTAAAAGAATTGAATGCTGAGGTAAGTTCAAAAAAGAAAAGCAAAAAATATCCTTCATCTACCCAACAAAAAACAATTTTATTTAAGCAAGATAATGTGCATGATTTTGCATGGTTTGCTAGCAAAGAATTTGTTGTAAAAAATGATACGTTGCAATTGCCTTCTGGCAAAATTATAAATGTAAATATTTATTATTACAAAAAAAATGAATCCATTTGGAAAAATAGTATTGCGTTTACAAAAAGAGCTATACTTACCAAAAGTAAATGGCTTGGCGAATATCCTTATGGTGTTGTAAGTGTGGTAGAGGATGAGGAAGGTGGTGGTGGTGGAATGGAATACCCAACCATTACCTATTTAGCAAGTGGCGGTAGTGAAAATTCGTTAGACTTTATCATCAATCATGAAATTGGGCACAATTGGTTTTACGGAATTTTAGCCAGTAATGAACGCCAATACCCTTGGATGGATGAGGGTTTGAATAGTTACTACGATAAAAAATATAATAAAGAGGTATATGGAAAAACTGGGTTTGATTTTTTAAATGCAAAATCGAAATTTTTACAAAAAAGAATGCCAGATGATTTTGCACATTTAGTTTTGCAAATATTAATTGCTTCAAAAAAAGACCAACCAATAGCAACCGAATCCGAAAAATTTAATAGCACTAACTACAACTTTATAGCTTACACAAAGGCTGCTGAGTGGTTACAATTAGTAGAAAAAAAAATAGGCACAGTCTTATTTGATAGTTGTATGCAAGCTTACTACAATCAATGGAAATTTAAACATCCTTACCCAGACGATTTTAAGAAAAGTATGGAGGAAACAAGTGGACAAAATTTAGATACTGAATTTGCTCTACTCAATCAAAAGGGAGATTTACAAAATAATGCAATAAAAAAAAGTACAAAACTTGTTTCATTCTTTAGTTTGAAAGAAACTGATAAGTACAATTATATTTCCGTAGCACCAGTGATTGGCTATAATTTTTACGACAAGTTTATGTTGGGCGGATTAATACATAATTACAGTTTACCACAAAATAAATTTCAATTTTTACTATCGCCAATGTATGCAACCAATAGCCAGCAGGTAAATGGTTTGGGCAGGTTGAGTTATAATTGGTTTACTACTAAAAATGCCGATAGAATTGAGTTAGCCCTTGCTGGCAGCAGCTTTAGCAACAGCAAATTTACAGATAGTACAGGTAACACCAAATATTTACGCTTTACAAAAATTGCTCCATCTATCCGCTATACATTTGCTAACAAAAATCCACGAAGCCAAGTAACTAAATTTATACAATGGAAAACATATTTATTTAAAGAGCAAGGTTTATTATTTGGGTACGATTCTGTTTTAATGAAAGAAACCATTGCTTATCCAACTACAGCAAGATATTTAAATCAATTCGTTTTTAATGTAGAAAACAACAGGGTATTGTACCCATACAAAGGAGTTTTTACAGCAGAGCAATCAACTAATTTTGTACGATTAAATTTTACGGGTAATTACTTTTTTAATTATGCAAAAGGTGGCGGTGTAAATGTTAGGTTATTTGCAGGTAAGTTTTTATACTTAGGCGATAAAACATTTACCAAGCAGTTTGAAACCGATTGGTATCATTTAAATATGACTGGGGCTAATGGATACGAAGATTATAACTATAGTAATTATTTTGTAGGTAGAAATGAGTTTGAAAAAGCTTCATCGCAACAAATAATGATTAGGGATGGTGGCTTTAAAGTACGTACAGATTTGTTAAGTAACAAAATAGGTAAAACAGATGATTGGTTGGCAGCTTTAAATTTTACTAGTACAATACCAGATAAAATAAATCCACTTAGTATTTTGCCAATTAAAATTCCGCTACGTTTGTTTTTAGATGTGGGTACGTACTCCGAGGCTTGGAATAAAAACAGTACAACCGGTAAATTTATTTACGATGCTGGATTGCAATTATCGTTATTTAAAAATGTGGTAAATGTATATGTTCCTATTTTGTATAGTAAAGTTTATAAAGACTATTTTGCTAGTACTATTTTAGAAAAACGATTTGTAAAAAATATTAGCTTTAGTATTGATTTACAAAATGTTAATCTTCGTAAATTTTTTCCTCAACTGCCCTTGTACTAGTTGAACATACAACTTATACCATATAATAAAATTGATAAGCAAAAATGGGATGCTTGTATAGCCAATTCCAGCAATGGTTTGGTGTATGCCTATAGTTTTTATTTAGATACTATGGCAAAGCATTGGGAAGCTTTGGTACTTAATAATTACCAAATAGTAATGCCCTTAACCTTTAATGAAAAATACGGGATAGGTTATTTGTATCAGCCAGCTTTTGTTGCACAGCTAGGTGTATTTGGAAATAAAGTAACAAAGGAAATTGTAGAAAAATTTATAGATGCTATACCAACCAAATATAAATATTGGGATATTTACTTCAACTACAAAAATGCGTTTACCTTAAATAATTTTTACGAAAGAAGTAATTATATATTGCCACTAAATAAATCTTACGAACTATTGTATGCTTCGTTTAAAGAAAATGTGAAAAGAAATATTAAAAAATGCAGGCAGCTTAATTGCAGTGTAAAAAATAATATTTTAATTGATGATGTAGTTGAATTAGCAAAGCAGCAAACGGCAACTTTTAGTAAATTGACAGCAGTTGACTTTGAGGCTATAAAAAAAGTATATGCTCACTTAAAGCAAATTGAAAAAGCTATTACTTATGGTGTTTATTTAAATGATCGACTTTTAGCTTCGGCGGCTTTCTTTTTTAGTAATAATAGAGCTTATTATATTCTAGTTGGTAATCATCCTGATGGAAAAACAATTGGAGCTAGCCACACATTGATAAATGAATTTATAAAAGACAATGCCAATAAGGATTTGGTGTTAGATTTTGAAGGTAGTGATATTAGTAGCCTTGCCTTTTTTTACGGTAGTTTTGGGGCAGTTGAGGAAAAATTTGTAGGCGTTAAGTATAATAAGTTGCCTTGGTATGTAAAGTGGATGAAAAAATAAGACCTATCTAAAATTTTAAAATTGGTAAATTATTTTTCTTTTTATTTACCACACAATTAATCTCTATTTGTTTGTTTTTTTGTTGAGCAGAAATTTTTACATCATTTAAATTGCTCATTACCTTTGAAATATTATTAGGTAAATAGTTTACTAAATTTTCAGGAATTTTTGACAACAATAGCTGCAAATAAAATATACCTTTAAAATTATTGTTAGTTTGTAATGCTGTATAATTAATCGGCTTAATAATTAATTGATTATTTGTAGTGGTGCAATACGATTTTACAAATGGTATTGTTGTAAAAAGATTACCAGCAGCGGTTTTTTCAATAAGTTTTGCTTGTTGCCAGTAATTAAAAATCTTATTTACACTATCTCCATTGATAGTAAAATTATACATTGGTTCTTGCACATTATTTACAACTACTTTCTCTATTTTATTAAACTCATCATCATAGGTGTACGTAATGGCACTGTCTACTCTATTTACAAAATTATTGATGTGTAATTCATATTTTTTATTGCTTGCTACAAATAAACTATCTGTATTAAAATTTAACACTTTAGCTATTTTTTGTTTTGTAGCAACATCTAACAAATTATACATTTCTGGCGTTGGCTGTGTAAAATGCAATGCTAGTAAGCTATTGTTTGAAAACGAAAAATCACTTTCTGTAAAAGCATATTTTACTTGTGGCGTAAAAGTAGAGTTAATGCTAATTTTTTCTTTATTAAAATTGGCTTTTACAATGGCATTTTCTTGTAAAAAATTATTTGCAGTAACAAGTGCAGCTAAATGGCTTTTAGCATCAATTAGTTTATTCAGTGTTTCTTTAGCGATAAACTTTTTTTGAGTAAATAATTCATCAATGGCTTGTTGTACAAATGCAGTATCCGATAACGACATACTGCTTACTAAAATTTCTTTACTAGCATAAAATACCAAAACACCCATTTGGTCATTAAAGTATTTGTTTTCTCCAATGGATTTAAAGTTATAGCCATCTAATGCCCTATCAATTTTTACACCTTCCTTTAAATTAAACTTTGTGTGCCATATATTATTGGGCTGATTTTTTAAATGAAATGCAAAAATATAATCTGGTAGCTCAATTATATCTTTCCAACTAATAGTAGTGTCTTTTTTTGAAGAGCCGCTACTAATTTTCCATTGCGATGGTGTGGTAATAAATTGCCAAATTAGGGTATTGGTAATTCGTTTTACATCAACAGCTATAATAGCATCTGCATTTTGTGCTACAGCATTTATGTTGTAAGTTTTATAGAATAATTTGTACCAACCAAAAATGGCTAACACTAATAAAATTGCCAATGCCCATTTCTTCTTGTTCATTCTAGTTTATCTTTTTCTCGTCTTCTTGTTTTTCTTTTTCCATTATAGTATTAATAGCATCCATCATATCAAACAAAAATTCAAAACTATTAGTGTGCTCCCCTTTTATATTTATTATAGTAGTAGTTTGTATTATACCGTCTTTAACGTTGCTTTCCATTTTTACGTCACCAAAATTTTGTAGCAAATAATCATTTACTTTTTTACTAGCATTAGTACTTAACTCTGGCCCTAGTTTTTCCAATACTTTTTTAGTATTAATTTTTAATGAATAATTATGATTTAGTATGGCATTTTTTGTTTCTTCGTCAGTTGTAAAGCCTTTGCCAGCTAGTGTATTATCAATTACTTCTTTGCTTGTTGTAACAATGCCTTTACCATCTTTCACCATAAATTTAAACTGCTAATTGGTAATTCACCTTCTTTAAAAATCAACTCGTTGTATCCATTTTTT
>JANNWD010000499.1:0-17187 GCA_031408315.1 Bacteroidota bacterium | reverse complement strand
TTACAATTTGTAGATTTAAAACCTTACCACAAACGACTTGAAGAAACCTATGCCAAAACCGATATACACGACAGCATAACCGTTGCCCATGGTAAAGTTGACGGTAATGATTTAGTAATAGCCTGCATGGATTTTGAGTTTATTGGCGGCAGCCTTGGCAGTGTAATGGGAGAAAAAATTAGTAGGGCTTGCGATTATTGTATGCTACACAAAATACCTTTTATGATTATTAATAAAAGTGGTGGAGCAAGAATGATGGAGAGTGCCTTTTCGTTAATGCAATTAGCAAAAACAAGCGGTAAATTATCGCAATTGGCCGATGCTAAAATACCTTACATTTCTCTTTGTACCGACCCTACCTTTGGCGGTACCACCGCAAGTTTTGCCATGCTTGGCGATATTATTTGTGGAGAGCCTGGTGCATTAATTGGCTTTGCTGGCCCAAGGGTTATCAAAGAAACCATTAAAAGAGATTTACCCGAAGGCTTTCAACGAAGTGAGTTTTTACTAGAGCATGGTTTTTTAGATTTTATTATCCCAAGAGCAGAGTTGAAGGATAGATTGAAGGTGTTGTTGGAGTTGTTTAGGGGGTAGAACTATACTTACAATTATGAAGAAAATTTATACTTTCATTATAAGCATTTTTGCATTTTTATGCGTTAATGGACAGACGCTTTATTCCATCGATATTCCTATAAATATTAATGAGAAAGACGCAAATGCAAATGGTTATTATAATAGATATACTTCAGACATTGTAATTGAGCAACAAAATGATGAAATAATAACTAGATTATTATACGATACCTCATTTTCATTAAAAAAGCAATATACAAATACATCAAAGGAATATACAATAGGTTCAAATAAAAAAAAAGCATCTTTAATTAAAGAAATTTTGACTAAAGATGGTTCATTTGGTGTGTATGTTAAAAAAAATATTTACACCCTAGTAAAATACGATTTTGATGCAGGCTTAGATAAAGTGGTATCACAAATTACACTTAAAGAAAAATTTAAGGATGAAAGATTAATATCTATTTTATCATTTAAAGATAAAGTTGCCTTTTTAACGATTAGCGATAAAAATGATGTGGTGATTTTTTATAATCACGACTATAATAAGAATAGTACTGTAATTAAGGAGTTTGCTTTACCGAAAATGCCTCTTACCGAAAACCAAATTAAGGAAAGAGGTAAGCACCTAGCAGTTAAATATAGCGACCAAATTGGTTTTATGTACACCGCTGAATTATCGAATCCAGATAGATATAGATTAAACATAGGGTCTCAGTTATATTACGACCAAGAAAACATTTTTATTTTAATTAGAATGCCTTATAAAGCTGGTATTCACATGCTTCAAATTAATCATAAAACTAAAGCAGTAAATTTTGACAACTACATTATAAATCAATACAATGCAAGTGCTATCGGCACCTCTTTAGAAAAAATTCCTATTGCCACAGCTATAGATTCTTTTTTAATAATAAAAAATAGCAATAATGAGTTACTTGAATACTATATATACAATTTATATGACAAAAAAATTATTGTACATCATAAAAAAACAGAAGACTCATTACAAAAAATAGTACAATCGCCTTTGTTGCAACTTGGTACTTATACTTCAAAAAATGAAGAAAAAGAATTAAAGAATGAAAAGCGTTTTTTGAGACGTGTAAATGCTGGTATACCATTTATTAAGGCGTATAAAGATGAAAATGATAGTTTAATAATTACTTTTGGAGGTTACAAGGAAACTGCAGGTGTTGATGGTACTATGCTAAGTATGTTTACAATGGGTATTGCTGGCGTTCCTATTGGTTCTGCTGATGCTTTTGGATTTATGTTTTATTTAAATTCAAGTAGAAATAAATTTTTATTTGCTCACTCAAAGTTCTCTAATAATGGATTAATACCAAGTACCAATGATAATGTAAAAACCAAATTAAATAATATTGCTTCTAATAAGCTAATTGACGACTTAGAACGAAAAAGTTCATTTGCAATTGAGGTTAACAATAAACTATACTTAGGTATTTTCAATAAAAAGAAAAATAGTTATAGTTTATATAGTTATTGAGTTTCCACATACCTTCCAAAATTATCCAAAATACTTTGCCACACTTTTTGCTGTAATTCAATACTATTTTCGGTTTCGGGTTCAAATTCTTCTACAACCTCTGTTACATCACCAATGCTGGAAAATGTTACTTTTATTTTACGGTTATCATCTAATGTAATTAGTAATAATTCCTTAGTTGATAAATTTCCATATGCTCTTGCATTATATCTCCGATATTATCTCAAATCCTTTGTAACTGCCAGTAATGGCTAACCCTATTATATGCTTGGCCAAATTTTTATCTTTTACTTTTAGGGCAATTTCGTTAATAGTAGCACCACTGCCCATTGCATCATCAATTACATTTAGTTTACAGTAAATATGTTACTGTAAACTAAATTAATCATAATCAATTGATATTAAATAAATTAATTCCCCTCTACATACCGCTTAAAATTATCCAAAATAGCTTGCCAACCTGCTTGCTGCATTTCAATAGGGTTTTGTGTTTCGGGTTCAAATTCTTCTATAACCTCTGTTTCATCACCAATGCTGGAAAATGTTACTTTCATTTTACGGTTATCATCTAATATAATTAGTAATAATTCCTCAGTTAGTAAATCGTTGTATGTTCCACTAAAATCAAAACTTACACTACCATTTTTTGCTGCCATAGTGTAAACAAACTTACCTCCCACTTGTAAATCATTGGTGGCTGCAGGGCAATGCCAATCGTCACTAGCATGGTTCCATTGCATTATATGGTTGGGTTGTGTAAAGTATTGCCACACTTTTTGTATTGGGGCGTTTATATCTACTTTTACTGTGAGGGTATTCATAATTAATAGAGTTATACTGTATAATTTCACCGCAAAGAAAAGAGGAAAAAGAGATAAACGCAGAGACCATTTTTACTATTTTAATCAACTCTGCGTAAACTCCTTTTACTCACCACCTCTGCGGTGAATAAAAATTACTAATTCTCCTTCAACCCCCAATCTTTACCCTTTTCTGTTGCAGGCAACCCATCTTTTATCCATTTTGCAGGCTTTGCCCCTTTTAAATGATAATCAAAAAATTGGCTTAGGCGTACCGATAAATCTTTTCTGTTTTTTCGTTCCACCAAATTATGATCTTCACCATTGTATTGCAACATCCACACTTTTTTACCTAAGCGGCGTAGGGCTGTAAAATATTCAATTCCTTGGTACCAAGGCACAGCACCATCAGCATCGTTGTGCATAATTAATAAAGGTGTATTTACTTTATCGGCATAAAATAATGGCGAATTTTTTATGTATAAATCTTGTCGTTGCCAAAGTGTAGCCCCTATTCTACTCTGGCTTTTTTCGTATTGAAATTGGCGGTTTAAGCCACTACCCCAGCGTATGCCGCCGTAAGCACTCGTCATATTACTAACGGGTGCACCAGCACCTGCAGCCCTAAACATATTAGTACGAGTAATTAGCCAAGCCGTTTGATAACCGCCCCAACTTTGCCCTTGCAAACCCATTTTTGTACTATCTACCCAAGGCATTTTACTCAAATGTTTTGCTGCACTTACAATACTATTATAAGCACTTTGGCCAGGCTCACCTGTTTTGTAATAAATATTAGGATCAAAAATTAAATACTCGTTGCTGGTAAAATATGGAATATTTACTGTACTAGCACTAGGTGCAGGATTGGCTTGGCGATACAAATTATCTGCATCTCTTTCATAAAAATAAAATATAATAGGGTATTTCTTTTTAGGGTCAAAATTTTCTGGCTTATGCAATAATCCTTCACTCATTTTACCATCCAACATTTTCCATTTTACTAGTTCAGTTGTGTACCAATTATACTCTTTTTGTTGTGCGGCAACATCGGTTAGTTGGGTAGCGTTATTAAAGTTACTTGTGCTGTACAGTTCATTACTAGCTGGTGTACTACGTTGAAATAAATACACATCTGAATCTTTTGCTTTTATAAGTATTCCATAAGCAACTGCAGCATTGGTAAGGGTTGTAGGTTGGCTAACTTCATTTATTTTTTTGTTTGCAAAGCCAGCAAATTTTGTTGTTGTATTAAATGTACGTAGCAAAATAGTTTCATCTTTATTAATAAAACGCTTTTCTGGATCTAAACGTACGTAATCATATCTCGTTTTATTTTTTCGTCCAAAGCCGTTAGTAATATTTATTGGTAATGCAATTGCATTAGGATCTACTTGCCAAATATCATATTCATCATTTACTAAAAATTGTTGATCGTTTTCTGTAAAACCCGTTGTGCCTGCAGCAGATGGATAATCTGGTACATCATTTTCGGTATCGTACAATGGCACTGTAATTTTTGCAGTAACATTTTTTGTAACACCAGTTGCAACATTATAAACAAAATAATTTTTTAATACTGCATTGTACCAATGTACATATTTACCATGAGGCGATGCTTGAGGGAAAGCTTCGATATTTTTAAATACTTCTTTTTTAGTACCATCATTTGTATTAATAATATAGGCAGATTGCATACCTCTACCTGTCCATTGAGATTGTATTCTATTGCCTTTGGAAGTTGTACCAATTACAAAGTTAGTGTTGCCTTCATTTACTACTTGTGCATTCTCCACATTTTCATCGGCCAACTGTACCAATTTATTTTCATCTAAATTAATTACTGTTAAATAACTTCTTTTTAATTCGTTATCTACTTGTTTTAATTGCTGTGGTTGTAAATAATCATCGTTATAATGCCATACATCTAACCTTGCTAATTCAAAATCGACCAAGTTTGTATCCTTTGGAGCTTTAATATTGGTTACACCAAAAAATAATTTTTTAGCATCTTTGCTAAAACTAATATTTCCGTTTTCGCTAATAGTATTCCCCAACTTCATTCCTTCTGTATTTTTATCTGCCAAAAGTTTTGCAGAATCTTGTGTGGCGTTATAGTACCACAATTTATAAAATTTTTGTAAAGCCTTGCTGCTACTATCTCTTTCTGCTACAAAGGCTATTTGTTTTCCTTCTTCATCAAAGGCATAATTTTTTGCATCATTAAAAACTTTGGCAATAGTATCTACTTTTTCGGTTTGCAAATTGTATAATAAAACCATTGCTTTGCTGTTGCTGTCCTTGCTATTTTTTGTAGTTTCTATTAATAACTTTGTAGCTTTTTTATCAAAGTAATATTCACTAACCAGTTTAAACGTTTTTTCCTTTCCATCAGCTAGTTTTCTTACTAACAAATCTGTTCCTTCTGTAGTTGTACCACCAGGGGCATCATCACCTTCAGCATCTTTAAAACCCCCTCCTTCTCCTCCTGAAAGGGGAGTATCAAAATCATCTTTAGCATTTTTTAAAATTTCCTTAGCCGCTTTTTGTGCCGCTACAATTACATCTTCTTTATCAATTTTACCTTTTACCGACTCTATAGATTTTTTAATGACAGAATCTGCCAATTTAACCAACATATCTATTTTAGTTTTGTTGCTATCTATAGCTGCAGGTTTCTTTTTTGTAGTATCTGGCAAAGGCTTTTCAATATGATAAGCCAACCAACCGCTAGCTTTTTCTGGTACTTTAAATGTTTTTACTCTGGGCAATTTTATTACAGAGTCCTTACCCAATTCTATAATAGCTAATGTATCTTTTGCCATTTCATCTGGCTTTTTCTTTTTTATTTTTGCTTGCCTAGTTTCTTGAAAAATTGGTTTTATTTTAAATACCACATACCGGCTATCTTGCGTTATTACTGCACTGTAACCTCTTACAATTATTTTTTTAGTTTGGGTAGATAAATTGTGTATCGTTAATTCTCCATCGCCTTCTTGAGGGTTTATGGCATAAACAGCATACTTACCATCATTACTTAGCATACGTTCGCCTACGCTTTTCCAACCATCGTACACATCATGTGTTAATGGTTTTTTATTTTGACCAATTGATGTTGTTGCAAAGCAGATAAGACTTAAAAAAAATATATTCTTCATAATAAAGTTTTGATAATTAAAGTTAAAGGAAAGATAAATAGAAATAGTACCATTTGTATAAATTCACCGCAGAGAAAGAAGAAAAAGAGTTGACGCAGAGAATTAATTCCTATCTCTTCGTTAATTCCATTCACTCATTTTCTAAGGGGGAAAAGCTAATCTTTCTCCAAAAAACCCCACTCTATTCTTAAGCTTTCTAATTGTGTACCTTCTAATTTTAGAGTGTTGTAATGCCCAGCGTTATTTTTTTGTCGGTAAGCTTCGTATAAGGTTACAGCACAAGCCACCGAAATATTTAGCGATTTTATTATGCCAACTTGTGGTATAATAAAATTTCCATCTGCCATATTAATAATTTCATCGCTTACACCGCTGTGTTCGTTTCCAAAAATTAATGCCACCGATTCGGTTAAATTTAACTCATGTAAACCAACAGCATCTGTACTTAAATGTGTGGTGTAAATTTTTTTGTATAGCTTACGCAATTGGGCAAAGCATTCATCGGCATTTGTATATTGATGAATGGTTAACCACTTTGCCGCACTACTACTACTTTTTGCACCCCATTTGCGATGTGGTGGAATTTTTGTGTTTAAAATAAAAATATCCTGAATGCCAACAGCATCAGCAGTACGCATTACAGCGGATATGTTGTGAGGATCGAAAACATTTTCTAAAACAATAGTTAAGTCTGGTTGCCTTTTAATTAAAACTGAGGTTAATCTATCATTACGTTCTGGTGTCATTTTTTTAAATTAGATATTACAAAAATAACGGAAAGATTGTAGCTTTATACAATGAGAACAGCACTTAAAAAAGATGAAAAGATATTAGTAGTTATAAGACAACATTGGTTAAAGATAATTACACCCATTGTTGCATGGGTAATTGTAAGTGTTTTGCTAATATGCTTTTTACCAACTGGTACAGCCTTATTAATTGCATTAGTTGCAGCATTATTTCCTTTGTACGAATATATAAATTGGAAACATAACCTTTGGGCAGTTACCAACTTACGAGTGGTAGATGAAAGTGGTTTTTTTACAAGATACTCCAAAGAAAGTCCGTTAGATAAAATTAATAATGTAGAGTACGACCAGAGTTTATTAGGGCGCCTATTTGGTTATGGAAATGTTGATATACAAACCGCTGCAGAAATGGGAGAAACAAAATACTTGTTAATACATCATCCAAAATTATTAAAAGATACCATTACACATGCACAGGAAGAATACAAAAAAAATAATATAAACAACCAAGCAACATTATTGGCACAAGCTATTGCAAAAACGAATGCCACTCAAACGCCATCTCAACAAATGATTGCTGATGAATTGAACAAACTATTTGATTTGCTACAAAAAGGTGCCATTACCCAAGAAGAATATGCAATACAAAAAAGTAAATTGTTAAATACATAATAATGAATACTGCTATAAAAAATATTGAAGAGTATATTTTATTACAGCCAGAAGAAATTAGACCACTGCTAAATAAAATGTGGCAAATTATTAAAAAAACTGCCCCAAATGCAACTGAAGTAATTAGTTATGGAATGCCAGCTTTTAAACAGAATAAAGTGTTAGTTTATTTTGCAGGCTATAAAAAGCATATTGGTTTTTACCCACACTCCTCACCAATTGTTGTATTTGCAGATAGACTTAAACTATACAAAACTAGCAAAGGAGCTATACAGTTTCCATTGGACAAACCTTTACCTGTAAAACTTATTACTGATATTGTAAAATACAGAATTAAGGAAGATGCAGTAAAGAAATAATTATTTAACCGTAAATGAACTTAAACAAACACTAAGTTTTTTTATATACTCACCAAACATTTTTTCTTGGGCAGAAAAAGTAACAACATAGGCTATGCCGTTTTTAATAAAATAGTATTGCTTCCATTTTAATGCTTGATTATTTTGCTTACCCTTAAATACCATGTAGTAACCAGTTTTGCCACCTTGCTTAACTTCTTTTTCTTCTACAACTTTAAAATTTTTTATTTTTTGTGGCAATGTGGTTTTAGAATATTGGGCATAATCTTTTGGCAAATATCCAGTAACTGGGTAAGATACGAAGTTGATATTTTCTACAAAAGTATCGCCATGGCCATCGCTTGGGGAGCCTAAAGTAAAAGAAGTATTACTGCTTTCTTCTAACCGCCAATCATCGGGATATTTTATAGAATATGCTGGTTTAGATAATATCTTTGTTTGTGCAAATGATTTGTTTGCAAAAAACAAAACAAATACTATGGCAAAAAATAGTTTATACATTTAGTAATATTTTAGATAACAAAACTAATGCCTTTCTTTTAAAGTATTTATAACATCATTTAACGAAAAATTTTTTGCTTTAAGTAAAATTAAATAGTGAAATAATAGATCGGCAGCTTCGTTTAAAAACAATTCGTTATTATCATCTTTGGCTTCAATAATTAATTCAACCGCCTCCTCTCCTACTTTTTGTGCAATTTTGTTTATGCCTTTTGCAAATAATTGACTGGTATACGATTCTTGTGTTGGGTTACTTTTTTTACTTTGAATTATGCTTTCTAACTCTACTAAAAAATTAGTTTTTTCATTTTCTTCATTGAAACAAGTAGCAGAGCCAGTGTGACAAACAGCCCCAGTAGGATTTACTTTTATAAGCAAGGTGTCATTATCACAATCTTCTGTAATGCTAACAACGTTTAAAAAATTACCACTTTCTTCCCCTTTAGTCCACAACCTATTTTTTGTGCGGCTAAAAAAGGTTACTTTATTAATTTTATTCGTTTTTACTAATGCTTCTTCGTTCATAAAGCCAAGCATTAAAACAATTTTTGTTTGTGCATCTTGTATAATTGCTGGTACAAGTCCGTCTTTATATTTGTTAAAATTTAGTTGCATAATTATAGTCGGATTGAAATATTTTGTTGTTGTAAATATTGTTTAAGTGTATCAATTTTTATTTCGCCATAATGAAAAACACTAGCCGCCAAGGCAGCGTCGGCATTACCTTTAGTAAACACATCTGCAAAATGCTGCATTGTACCAGCTCCACCACTTGCAATTATGGGTACGCTAACATTGGTAGAAATTTGGGAAGTAATATCTAACGCAAAACCATTTTTTGTACCATCATTATTCATTGCCGTTAATAAAATTTCGCCAGCACCTAAATCAACAGCTTGCTTTGCCCAATTTAATGCTAATGCATTTGTTTTTGTTCTGCCACCATTTAAATAAACATACCAATTGTTATCCTCTTCTTTTTTTATATCAATAGCTAACACAATACATTGGCTGCCAAAATTTTTACTTAATTCTTTAATAAGATTTGGGTTTTTAAATGCTGATGTATTTATAGAAATTTTATCAGCTCCATTATCTAAAAGCACATCTACATCATTTACACTACTAATTCCACCTCCAACTGTAAAAGGAATATTGATTGACATAGCAATTTTATTTACCAATGTTGTTAATGTTTTCCTTTTTTCAATTGTTGCAGTAATGTCTAAAAAAACTAATTCATCTGCTCCATTTGCACTATATAATTTTGCCAATTCAATTGGGTCGCCAGCATCTTTAATATTTTCAAAATTTATTCCTTTTACCGTTCTTCCGTCTTTTATATCCAAACAAGGAATTATTCTTTTACAAAGCATATTACAAATATGTTTTTAAGTCAGTTAACAATATAGTTCCTTCATACAAAGCTTTGCCAATAATGGCTCCAGAGCAACTAGTTTTTATTAATTCATCAATATCTGCAATTGTTGTAACACCACCACTTGCAATTAAATTAATGCCTTTATTGGTTTCAATAATCTGTTGATACAATTTTACAGAGGGTCCATTTTGCATTCCATCTTTTTCAATATCGGTACAAAAAATATTTGTTATACCCATTGTTTGCAAAGCAGAAATAAAGTCGAAAATATTTATACCACTATCTATTAACCAACCATTTGTTTTAATAGTATAGTTTAATGTATCGGCTCCAATTAAAAATTTATTTGCACCAAATTGTTCTATCCATTGCTGTAAAAGAATTGGCTCCTTTACTGCTAAACTACCAATAGTAATAAAGCTAGCACCAGCATTTAATATGCTTTCAACATCAGTTAGTTGCTTTACACCTCCACCAAAATCAATTTGTAAATTTGTGTTATTAGCTATAGCCTCTAACACTTTTAAATTTTGAATTTTTCCTGCCTTTGCACCATCCAAATCTACCAAGTGTAAACGCTTTATACCTGCTGCTTCAAACGTTTTAGACACCTCCAAAGGATTTTCGTTGTATATTTTTTTTTGAGAATAATCCCCCTTTGTTAGGCGTACACATTTACCATCTATAATATCTATTGCTGGTATTATTTCCATTATTGTTCAATAAAGTTTTTTAAAATTGTTTCGCCAAAGGCAGATGACTTTTCAGGATGAAATTGATATGCTAAAAAATTATCTTTTTGCAATGCTGAACTAAAGGGTAAAATATAATTGGTTGTACCAATTGTTTGAGCACAAACAGTAGCATAATAGCTATGAACAAAATAAGCGTAATTATTTGTAGATGAATTTGTAAATAATAAAGACTCTTTAGCCTCAATTTTATTCCATCCGATTTGTGGAATTTTTTCATTTACCGATTCAAACTTTTTTACTGTAGCATCAAATATCCCTATCCCTACTACATCTCCCTCCTCCGTATGTTTACACATTAATTGTAAACCGAGGCATATACCCAAAACAGGTTGTGTTAATGTTGGAATTAATCTATCTAACTCATACTTTTTTAATTCTTCCATTGCATAAGCAGCATGCCCAACACCAGGCAAAATAACTCTGTCGGCATTTTTAATTTCAGTGCTATTATTTGTTATAAATGCATTGCAACCAAGCCTTTGTAAAGCATACCAAACACTTTTTGTATTACCTGTATTATAATTTACTATAGCTATTTTCATTTATAAAACCCCTTTTGTACTCGGTAAAGAATTATTGTTTACATCTCTTTTAACCGCCATTTTTATGCACTTTGCAAATGCTTTAAAAATACTTTCAATTTTATGGTGTTCATTATCACCTTCGACTTTAATATTCAAATTGCATTTTGCTCCATCGCTAAACGATTTAAAAAAATGATAAAACATTTCAGTTGGCATTTCCCCTATTTTTTCTCTTTTAAATTCAGCCTCCCATACCAACCAATTTCTGCCGCCGAAATCAAGTACAACTTGTGCCAAACAATCATCCATTGGCAATACAAAAGCATAACGTTCTATTGCTAATTTATTCCCTAATGCTTTTGAAAATGCTTGACCTAATGTAATACCAATATCTTCAATAGTGTGATGTTCATCAATATGCAAATCGCCATTACACTCAATTACTAAATCAACATTACCATGTTTTGCAATTTGCTCTAGCATGTGATTAAAGAAACCCAGTCCTGTATTGATTGAAGATTTACCTGTTCCGTCTAAATTTAAAGTAACAATAATTTTGGTTTCGTTGGTGTTACGTATTTGCTCTACAATTCGTGGAGGCAATTTTAAATAAGTATAAATATCGCTCCAATTTGGTGATTCTAAAACAATAGTATTTTTTCTTAATTCTGTTAAAGAATTTTGTACTTCAGTTGCTCCAAGCTTATCATCTATGTTTAACCACAAGCCTCTACAGTTAAGGTTTTTAGCTAGTTGCATATCGGTAATTCTATCCCCAATTACATAAGAATTAGCTAAATCATAATTTGGGTTATTTATATAATTTGTAAGCATTCCTGTAGCAGGCTTACGTGTAGGTGCATTATCCTTAGGAAAGGTTTTATCTATTAACACTTCTGCAAAATGTATCCCTTCACTTTCCAAACTTTGCATTACCATATTATGCAAAGGCCAAAAAGTATCTTCTGGAAAAATTGGTGTGCCCAATCCATCTTGATTAGTAACCATTACCAATTCATAATCTAACTCGGTAGCAATTTTACGCATGTACAAAAACATATCTGGATAAAAAGCTAGTTTGCTAAACGAATCTAACTGATATGTTGGTGGAGCTTCGTTAATTAAGGTTCCATCTCTATCAATAAATAAAACTTTTTTAGGCATTAGTGTACTTTTTTAAAGTGTTTAATAATTTTACATTTTCATCTTTAGTACCAATAGTAATACGTAAGCAATTATCACAAAGTGGCTCATTGCTTCTATTGCGTACAACTATTCCGTTTTGTAAAAGATGATTATAAAGTGTTGTTACATTATCTACTTTTACTAAAATAAAATTAGCATCGCTAGGGTAAATATTTTTTACAAAAGGTAAATGTTGCAGTTGATTAACCAAATAATTTCGTTCCTTAATTGTAATTTCAATTTGTTGGTTAGTAAATTCAACATTTTGCAAAGCCTGTATTACTAATTGTTGGGTAGCTAAATTAATATTATAAGGTGGTTTTACTTTGTTAAATAAATCAATAATATCCATTGATGCAAAACACATACCCAAACGCAAGGCAGCTAGCCCCCAAGCTTTTGATAAGGTTTGTAGTACAATTAAATTTGGATAAGTTATTAACTCAGCAATAAAACTTTGTTGCTTAGCATAATTAATATAGGCTTCATCAATTATTACTATTCCAGTAAAATTATTGAGTATGGTTAAAATATCTTGCTTAATAATACTATTACCTGTTGGGTTATTAGGTGAGCAAATAAAAATAATTTTAGTTTTCCCGTTTATTGCTTTCAAAAGGTTTGCTATATTTAATTGAAAATTAGGTAACAAGTTTACAGTTTTTATTTCTACATCATTTATACTAGCACTTACTTTATACATACCGTACGTTGGAGGGCAAACAATTACATTATCTTTTTGTGGAGTACAAAAAATTCTAAATGCTAAATCAATCACTTCATCGCTACCGTTGCCTAAAAAAATATTTTCGGCAGGTACTCCTTTTATTTTTGCTAAAGCAAATTTTACTTGCCATTGTAAAGGATCTGGATAACGATTATACTCTCCACCAAATGGATTTTCATTAGCATCTAAAAAAACAGATGCGGTGCCGTTAAATTCTGACCTTGCACTTGAGTAAGGCTTAAGTGCTTTAATATTTTCTCTAACTAAATCTTGCAAATTAAAATTCACTTTCTTTTATTTGTTTTACTCTTATTGATACTGCTTGTTTATGTGCTTGTAATCCTTCGGCTAAAGCCATAGTTTCTACTGTGTTTGCAATATTTAACAAGCCTTGTTTTGTTAGTTGTTGTATCGTAATTTTTTTTACAAAACTATCAACCGATACACCACTGTACATTTTTGCATATCCGTTTGTAGGTAAAGTATGATTAGTGCCAGAGGCATAGTCACCAACACTTTCAGGCGAATAATGACCTAGAAAAATACTTCCAGCGTTAACTACCTTAGTGCATAATTCCTCTGCATTGTCGGTTGCAATGATTAAATGCTCTGTAGCATACTCATTTATAAAATCAAATGCCGTATTAACATCCTCCAAAATTATAGCCTTACTATTTGCTAAAGCTAGTGTTGCGGTAACCTCTCTTTCTAATGAAGCTATTTGTAAAATAATTTCTTGATTAACAGCATCTATAATTTGTTTTTTTGTTGTTACTAAAATAACCTGACTATCTGCACCATGTTCAGCTTGGCTTAGTAAATCTGCTGCAATAAAAGCTGGATTACTTGTATCATCGGCATAAATCAATACTTCACTTGGACCAGCAGGCATATCAATAGCTACAATTTGTAAACTCACTAATTGTTTTGCTTTAGTTACATATTGATTACCAGGGCCAAAAATCTTATCTACTTTTTTTATTGTTTCTGTTCCGTAAGCCATAGCAGCTATAGCCTGTGCACCGCCAACTTTATAAATTGTATTTATTCCTACTTTTTTTGCAACATATAAAATAGCACTATTTATATTTCCATTTTTATCAACAGGTGTACAAACAATAATATTTTTGCAGTTAGCAATTTTTGCAGGTATGCCAAGCATTAACAATGTAGAAAATAATGGAGCAGAGCCTCCAGGAATATATAAACCAACATTTTCCATCCCAACATATTTTCTCCAACAATCTACTCCTTCTGTTGTTATTACATGTTTTTCATTATCTATTTGGGCAATGTGAAATTTATAAATATTAGCATAAGCGATATCTATTGCAATTTTTAAATTAGTAGCAACATTATTCTCACTTTCGATAATTTCACTTTGGTCAACTTTTAAAGATTGTAAATTAATATTATCAAATTGTTTTGTGTAATCCAACAAAGCTTGATCTCCATTAAGCTGTACATTCTTTAAAATTGCACTAACTATATTGCTACAATTTTCAGCTTTTAGCAAAGGTCTTTTGCATACTTCTTCCCATTGGGCAAATGGTGGTGTGTTGTAAATTTTAAGCATTTTTTTTTTGAATAAATAATTAGAATAGTTTTTATTTAGCAATTGCATAATCTTATGCAATCATTTTTTCTATGGGCACTACTAAAATTCCCTCTGCACCGCATTGTTTTAATTTTTCTATAACTTCCCAAAAATCATTTTCGTTAACTACACTTTGTACACTGCTCCACCCTTTTTCTGCTAAAGGCACAATGGTAGGGCTTTTTGTACCAGGCAATATTTCTACAATATTTTTTAACTGATTATTTGGGGCATTTAACAAAATGTATTTATTTTTTTTTGCTGTTTTTACTGCATCAATTCTTAATAATAGTTTAGCTAAAATTTTTTCTTTCTCAACAGTTAAATTTTTATTACTAACTAATACAGCTTCGGATTGCATAATGGTTTCAACCTCCTTTAAACCATTTGTAAATAAAGTACTTCCACTACTTACTAAATCGCAAATAGCATCTGCCAAACCAATACTAGGTGCAATTTCTACTGAACCACTTATTTCATGTATTTCGGCAGTACAATTTTTAGTTTTTAGGTAAGCCGATAAAATACCACTATAGGTTGTTGCAATTTTTAAGTTGTTTAAATCATTAATTGATTGATAGGATTGATTTTTATTTACAGCAATACTTAAACGGCATTTACCAAAACCTAATTGCTTAATTTGCTTTATATCCTTATTTTTTTCGGCAACAACATTTTGTCCAACTATGCCAATATCTGCAACATTATCAAAAACGTACTGTGGTATATCATCATCTCTTAAGAAGAAAATTTCTAAAGGAAAATTTTCGGCCGTAGTTTTTAATTGCTTATTTCCATTATTAATATCTATACCACACTCTCGTAATAGTTTTATAGATTCTTCGTACAACCTCCCCGATTTTTGAATAGCGATTTTTAGCATAACTCAATTTTAAAATATTTTAAAAACAAAAAAGGGCTTACAATTAAGTAAGCCCTTTTATACAAATATGTTTATTATATACACATCAATATAGCTTACCTATCGGTAGTAAATGATGATGATGTATGTTGGTTATTATTTTCATTTGTTGTACAAAGGTAATGGTGTATAATTATATTTACCAAAAATATTTAAACCAAATTTAGCACTTGGGTTAACAACCTTATTTCTAAATCTTAAATAATAGTGTATCAAAAGGTTGTCAACCCTTTCACAAAATTTTATTGTTTAATCTTAATTCCCAATCCTTTTAAATTAGTATAACAAATTTTCCCTTTATCAAATGTTACTCCCTCTGCAAGGTCTTCATTTAATAAAAGTGGCCCATCCATATCCACATAATCAAGCATAGGAGCTAGTTGTGCAATTGCGGCAGTACCAATACTGCTTTCGTTCATACAACCAACCATTACTTTTAAACTCAATTCTTTGGCTTTAGCAATCATACGCCTTGCAGGTGTAATACCACTGCATTTGGTAAGTTTTATATTTATTCCATGAAAGTGATTTAGGCATTTTTCTACATCGTTTTCTACCACACAACTTTCATCTGCTATTAATGGTAAAGGGGATTTTTGGTACAAAATTTTCATATCATCCCATGCATCTTTTGCTAATGGTTGTTCTACAAACTCTACTCCTACGTTTTTTAAAATTGGTATTTTTTGTAAGGCTTCTTCCAACGTCCAACCGGCATTAGCATCTACTCTAAAAATGGAGTTGGTATGTTTTCGTAATTCGGTTATCATGTCAATATCGCCTGGCACTCCTACTTTTATTTTATAAATTGGCCAAGGCAATTCTTGTATTTTTTCTACCATTTTTTCAATGGTGTCAATGCCAATAGTGTAATCAGTTAAGGGAGCAGTTGCCGTATCTAAATTCCACAATTGATGGAGTTGTTGTTTTTTTATTTTCCCAAATAAATCCCAGCCAGCCATATCTAAAGCACATACTAAAAAATTATTGGCAGGAAAAAGATGATGTAAATAATGCCAATAGCGTTCAGGATCAGTAAAGGCAAATTTTTCGGTAAAGATTTTTTTACGTTCTAAATCTTCTACCATTTTTTCTATAGGAATATTGTAATAATTTATTGCTGGTGCTTCGCCGTAGCCCTTTAAGCCAAAGTGTTCAATTTCTACAACAAAAGTTGGTTGATGTGTTTTTGTTCCTTTTGAAATAGTAAACGGATATTTAAAAGGAAGGTTATATGTTTTGTATGAAACTTTCATTATATAAAAGTAGTTTATCTGCCAGCAACCCCCACCATATTCTTTATATCTCCATTAAACTCTTTTTCTTTCAATAAATCTTCCAATGAAATATGCATACGATATTGCCAATAATGAGTGGGATTGGCTGGCACATTTATACGTTCTTCATCAGGGTTTTCTCTTCTTATTTTTTCATGTATACCCAACATATCTTGCAATTGAAAAATACTCCACATAGCTGGTGAGTATAAATGTTGTTGCACAATTTCTTTACTAACCCAAGGCTCACAATAATAAGGGGCATCGCCATATTTACCTAAAATTGTATTGTAAAATCGTTGTGTTTTTCCTTTATCTTCCATCCACCAACTACGTAATGTACTCATATCATGTGTGCTAGGTGTAAGCACACTTAGGTAAGGTGCATCGTTTGGATGAAAAAATTCGACACCTGTTTTTTTAGGCATTCGTTGTATTTCCAATGTTAATATACTTAGCTGTTGCATTACATCTGGTACACAATGTGGTACCAT
>JANNWD010000498.1:0-1936 GCA_031408315.1 Bacteroidota bacterium | reverse complement strand
CCTTCAGATCGCGTTCGAACAGTCCGCAGGTGTTGGGATTGGTGATCATCACGCCTGCAACATCGGGGCCGAGCCGCGCCTTCAGCGCATCGAAATCGACACGGCCTTCTGGTGTCGCGGGGATATTCTCGACTGCGAACCCGGCAAACGCCGCCGTCGCCGGATTGGTGCCGTGCGCGCTTTCGGGTACAAGGACGATATTGCGATTGTCGCCGCGCGCATTGAGCGCGGCCTTGATGCACAACATGCCGCACAATTCGCCATGCGCGCCTGCCTTGGGGCTCATCGCGACGCTGTGCATGCCCGTCAGGGTAACGAGCCAGTGCGCCAGCTGATGGATGACCGCAATCGCACCCTGTACCGTTTCCTGCGGGGCGAGCGGGTGAACATCGAGAAAGCCCTTCATCCGCGCGACCTTCTCGTTGAGCCGCGGATTGTGCTTCATCGTGCAACTGCCAAGCGGAAACAGCCCCAGATCGATCGCATAATTCTGCCGCGACAGCCGGGTGTAATGCCGGACGGTCTGCGGTTCTGACAGGCCGGGGAGGCCTATCGGACGGGTGCGAGCGAGACCTCCGAGTTTGGAAACTCCCACCGCCACGTCGGCAAAATCGACGCCGCATGTCGTGTCATCGCCAATCTCGAAGATCAGCGCCTCTTCGAGCATCAGTGCGCGGTTGCCGGTGTGAGTCATCGCCACATCCCGATCACCCTGAGCCTGTCGAACGGTTGCGCCCATTTCAGGCTTCCAGCCGGACGGGTTCATGCCAATATCTCCTGCAATGCGGTGGCGAAGGTTTCGACATCCTCGGGCGATGCGACCTCGGTGACGGCAACGACCAGTCCGTTCTCGAGCGCGGCCACACCCGGGTAGAGCCGCCCAAGCGACACCCCACCGAGCACGCCGCGTTCGACCAACTCATGCACTACCGGCCGCGCCGCACGAGGCAGCTTCAGCGTGAACTCGTTGAAGAAGGTCTGGTTGACGAGGCTTACCCCCGGCACGCGGGCCAAGCGCTCGGCGGCATCGACCGCATTGGCATGGTTGATCGCCGCCAACTGCCGCAGGCCCTTTTCACCGAGCAACGTCATATGGATGCTGAACGCCAGCGCGCACAGCCCCGAATTGGTGCAGATGTTCGACGTCGCTTTCTCGCGCCGGATATGCTGTTCGCGTGTCGAAAGCGTCAGCACAAAGCCCCGCTTCCCTTCGGCGTCGACCGTTTCCCCGCACAACCGCCCCGGCATCTGGCGGACGAACTTTTCCTTGCAGGCAAACAGCCCCACATAGGGCCCGCCGAATTGGAGCCCGACACCAATCGACTGGCCTTCGCCTACCACAATGTCTGCGCCCATTTCCCCCGGCGGTTTGATCGCGCCGAGCGCAACCGGCTCGGTGACAACGGCGATCAGCAGTGCGCCGTGTTCGTGCGCCCTGGCGGCAATCGCCGACAAATCCTCGATCCGCCCGAGAATGTCGGGATATTGGACGACGACGCAACTCGTTTCGCGGTCGATTGCTGCGAGCAGTCGGCCAGTATCGCTGCCATCGAATGACGGGATCGCCGTCTCCAAAGCATCGCCTGTGAACTTCGCCATCGTGTTGGCAACGCTCACATAATGCGGGTGCAGTCCTGACGAGAGGATCGCTTTTGATCGCTTTGTGATCCGTCCTGCCATGCCGATCGCTTCCCAGCACGCGGTCGATCCATCGTACATCGACGCATTGGCCACATCGCAGCCGAGCAGACGCGCGACCTGAGTCTGGAATTCGAACAGCATCTGGAGCGTGCCCTGCGCGATTTCGGGCTGGTAAGGCGTGTAAGCGGTCAGAAACTCGCCGCGCTGGATCAGGTGATCGACACTGGCAGGGACGTGGTGTTTGTAAGCGCCGCAGCCAAGGAAGAACGGGTGGTCGGACGCCGCGAGGTTTTTG
>JANNWD010000497.1:0-5018 GCA_031408315.1 Bacteroidota bacterium | reverse complement strand
AATATTATTAACTGACGTATGCACACAAGACACTCATATTTACGGGGAAACTCCAATGCTTAGAAAAAATGAAAAAGGTGATTTGTATTATGATAACCGTGTTGGGCAACCTAGTAATCACCCTGCAGCTTGGATTTATATAACTGCAGAGTTTCTATATGGAAATAATCACAAAAAGTTATATGACTAGCTCTTCTGTAATAGTTCAACCCATTAAAAGATAACACTTAAATTATGACATATATTTTAAGTTGAATATTAAAATTTTAATGAACCGTAGTAAAAAAAGCTTATATCTTACTACTCCCTCCCAAATCAATTGCTGTATTATCGCCAATATTTAGGTTTCGGCTTACGCCTTTTACCTCAGCATCGCTACCGATAAGAGAGTTGTTTAATACAATTTCGTACAAGTTGGAGTATGCACCAATGATTGAATCTTTAATAATGGCGTAGTTTATTTTGGTGTTTTCGCCAATAGCAACATTGGGCCCCACAACCGAGTTGGCTATTTGGCACCCTTCGGCTATGCTTACAGGTGGTATTATTATAGTGTTTTCAAATTTATGTTGTGTGGCTATATTACCTCCAAATTTTTTAAGTAAGGTGGCGTTACTTTCTAACAGAGTTTCTTTTTTACCACAGTCAAACCAATTATCAACTTTAAAGGCTTTAAATGTAGCCCCGTTTTGTATCATACATTCAAGGGCATCGGTAAGGTTAAATTCGTCGTAGCTTTTTAGGTTGGTTACAATTATTTTTTTTATGCAATCAAACAATAAGTTAGTTTCTTTTATTTTGTACACTCCAACTAATGCCATGTTACTTTTTGGGATAGATGGTTTTTCTACCAATTTGCTAATAAAACCATCTTCTTCAATTTCTGCTACTCCAAAATTACGAGGGTCATCTACCTTTTTTACACCAAGCATTGAATATGGTGTAGCTATTATTTCGGCAACATTATATTCTGCAATGGTATCTCCTAGTACAATCATTACTTCATCGCCATTTACTAATTCTTTGGTTAAATCAATAGCATGACCAGTTCCATTCCGTTCGTTTTGCTGTACAAAATGGCAGTTTAGATTAGGGTATTTTTCATATACATAATCCTTAATCTTCTCTCCCAAATAACCAATAATAAAAATAAAATCATTTATGCCAGCTTGGTGTAGTTGATCTACAATAATGCTTAATATAGTTTTACCAGCAAGTGGTATAAGTGCTTTTGGTTGTGTGTAAGTATGCGGTCGTAGCTTTGTGCCGGCACCAGCTACAGGAATAATTGCCTTCATGCTTGGTTTATTTTGCCATCCTTATGTAAAGGGGTGTGAAATTAGGGATTTTATGTGAATTAAAATGTTCTACAAAATATAAAAACAAACTAGCACATCGTACATTTGCAACTAATTTTATAGTAAAACACATCTACATAAATAATAACAACTATGCAGCCAGACAGTTTAGTATTTGACTTAATTAATAAGGAGCTTGAACGCCAACGACATGGTATTGAATTGATAGCCTCTGAGAATTTTACAAGCCTGCAAGTAATGCAGGCAATGGGTACATCACTTACAAATAAATATGCCGAGGGTTATCCTGGCCGCAGATATTATGGTGGCTGTGAGGTGGTTGACCAAGTAGAGCAATTAGCCATAGATAGATTAAAGCAAATATTTAATTGTGGTTATGCTAATGTGCAACCGCATAGTGGTGCACAAGCTAATGCTGCGTTATTGCTAGCCATTTTACAACCCGGCGATGCCATTTTAGGATTAGATTTAAGTATGGGAGGGCATTTAACCCACGGTAGTTCAGTAAATTTTAGCGGTAAATTATACAAACCGCATTTTTATGGTGTAAAGCAAGATACTGGCTTAATAGATTATGAAATGCTTGAAGAAAAAGCAAGAGCCGAAAAACCTAAAGTAATTATTTGTGGTGCTAGTGCTTATAGCCGAGATATTGATTATGCTAGAATACGCAAAGTAGCTGACGAAATAAGTGCCTTTGTTTGGTGCGATATGGCACACCCCTCTGGCTTAATTGCAGCAGGTTTATTAAGTAGCCCTTTTGAACATTGCCATTTTGTAACAAGTACTACTCATAAAACATTACGTGGCCCAAGAGGTGGTATTATTTTAATGAAGACCGATTTTGAAAACCCTTTTGGATTAAAAGATGTAAAAGGCAATGTACGAATGATGAGTAATTTGTTAGACATGGCCGTTTTCCCAGGTACACAAGGTGGCCCGTTAATGCATGTAATTGCGGCAAAAGCTATTGCCTTTGGCGAAATATTGACCGATGAGTTTATAAATTATGCTAAGCAAATGGTTGCTAATTCAAGAGCTATGGCTAAAGCTTTTGTAGATTTAGGGTATAATATTATTAGCGGCGGAACCGATAATCATCTAATGTTAATTGATTTACGCAACAAAAACATTAGTGGTAAAAAAGCGGAGCAAACGTTAGATAAAGCACATATTACACTTAATAAAAACATGGTACCATACGATGATAAAAGTGCATTTGTAACTAGCGGCATACGAGTAGGTGTACCAGCCATTACCACAAGAGGCATGAAAGAGATTGATATGCTAACAGTAGTAAATTTTATTGATACTATTTTAATGAATGCAGATGATGAAACAGTTATTGCAAAAACCAAAGAACAAGTTCATCAATTTATGAAACAATTCCCTTTATACCCAGAAATATAAAAATTTAAAACTAATACTAAGTATCTCCAAGTTTGGAGATTTTTTTTGCTTTACCCTTAGCTACAACTTGTTGTATTAAATAAAGCCATTAACTTTAAAACATGTTACTATTTGTATTGGGATTACTTGTTACACAAATTTTAAATATTTTATTGCAGTATAAACGAAAAGGCAATACCGAATATTTATTTTATGCTATTTATTTAACTACATTTTTATTTTATTTAATCATACTTAATATGGAAGTAATTTTTCCCTCCTCGAATAATAACACCTACATTATACACTTTACAAACTTTATTAACAGACCTATTGGTGTGCTAATGTATATTTTATACAATTTATTTTCTATCCGTTTTTTAGATTTGAAAAAAAGCCATATTACTCTTTATAAAATTTTTAAAGGATTTAATATTTATTTATTTATTACTTTTTTAGCAACTTTTTTTGTGGGGTACGCCTTGGCGGAGGATAGCGTTGTGGGTAAACTACTGTATGCACTTTTTAGTATAATTGTATTTACTTTATCTATCTATATTATTTGGAAAATTTGGAAAATACGCAATAAGCTATCTGCCTATATTATTATTGGAAGCATGTGTTTAACGGGTGGCATTTTTATAACCAATATTTTAAATTATTTAATGCTTGCACAAAAAATGTCTTACTCGGAATATTACTTGTACCCTTTATTTATTGGACTAGGGTTAGAAGTTTATTTTTTTAATGCTGGTTTAGATTATAAAAACACATCCATAGAAAAAGATTTAATAACCACACAACAATTATTAATTGAGCAAATGACGGATAAAGAAAAGCTATTAATAGAAAGCCAAAATATACGTAATAAAATTGCTAGAGATTTACATGACAATATTGGTGCAACCCTTAGCAGTATTGCTATTTATAGCAAAGTAGCCCATATAAAAAATGATGAAAATAATAAAGTTGAATTGAATACTATTTTAGAAAAAATAACCAATACTAGCACCAATATGGTTGCCGAAATGAATGATACAGTTTGGGCTATACAAACCAAAAATGATGATATGGAAAAAGTTATTCATCGTATGGAATCGTTTGCAAAGCCTTTGTTGGCATCAAGAAATATCGCTTTTGATTTTGACTATACCGATGAAATAAAAAATGTAAAACTTAGTATGGAAAAAAGAAAAAATTTATTCTTAATTTTTAAAGAGGTTATAAATAATGCAGTAAAATATTCTGCAGCAAAAGAAGTAAAAACTACTTTGCAATTACGTAATGCTACTTTACAACTTTTAATTATTGATGATGGTATTGGTTTTAACATGCAACAAGAAATAAATATAAATAAAAATACAAGTACAGGAAATGGGTTAACCAATATTAACAACAGAGCAAAGGAAATTGATGCTGATTTGTTGTTTACAAGCACTTTACAAAAAGGCACATTTTTACAACTTACAATAACCATCCCCTAGTTTGGTGATTGTTAGTATAAAGAAATATTTAGAAATTTGAATTCTTACTAATTTGATTTATGGATTATAAAATTGCCATATTCGACGACAATAAAAATGTACGAGAAAGTATAAGTTTATTATTAAATACACAAACCGATTTTGAAATAGTTGGCTCTTTTTCTAATGCTATAGATTGTGTTGCAGATATTGCAAGTTGTAAGCCTGATATAATTTTAATGGATATTGAAATGCCTGATATAAGTGGTATACAAGCCGTTGAAATGATAAAAAAAGAATTTCCCTCCATACAAATATTAATGCAAACTGTTTTTGAAGATGATGAACGAGTGTTTGATTCTATTTGTGCAGGAGCAGCTGGTTATATTTTAAAAAATCAATTAAATAGTAAATTAATCGATTTTATAAAAGAATTGCATGAAGGGGGTTCCCCAATGTCGCCTTCTATTGCCCGAAAAGTATTAAACAAAATGCAGTTGGCTGCACCAAGTTTTAAAATAGAAACTGATAATTATCATCTATCTGCCAGAGAAAAGGAAGTGTTAGCTTGTATTGTAAATGGCTTATCGCATAAAATGATTGCAGAAGAATTATGTATTAGTTACGAAACAGTAAGAAGCCACGTAAAAAAAATATACGAAAAATTGCATGTAGTTTCCATATCCCAAGCTGTATCAAAAGCCATGAAGGAAAAATTAGTATAACCACTCTCAAAAATGCCGCAATTTTAGGTCATTTTTTATACAAACTATTGCTTTATAACTAATTTGAAGTTTTCAGCCCATAAAAACAATTTTATACAACTATAATTAAGTACCCCCTATCC
>JANNWD010000496.1:0-3544 GCA_031408315.1 Bacteroidota bacterium | reverse complement strand
AGATATTCCAGCGGAGTCAGATGATGAAGTCATCCTCGCTCCAGATTTGCTCGCTCGTCCGTTAGGGTAAGCGTGTGTCAGATTTACCGATGGATTTAGCCGCTCTAGAAGTCTCGTATCAGTGTGGCAAATCACAGTCAGATTTTAGCTACAATCATCGTAAGCAGATTCCTGAGATAGCGTGTCAATGAATACTCAGTTAGTAGGCTCGATCGTGCTGCGGGAACGGGTGAAGCAGTTGAAGGCTGAGTTACCAGAAGTAGATTACCTCAGACATCCTGATGTGAAGCTGTTAGCTGCTGTGATGGTGGGGATTAAGGAGAAGATCGTCCTAGATCCTCTGGCTGCTCAGTTTGCCTTGACTGGCTCGTTGCAGCGATATGGGCGGATAAATAAATTTTATCCAGAAGGATAATATGTTCACTTTAACGGGGAACCCTTAGTATATGCAGAAGTCATAATTCTCATTGTTTGCGAAGAGTGAAGATCTCAACTTACGTTGAGATCTTCACGAGTTCTAATTACCTTATCTTTTAAGTTATTTTAATGAATATTGACTCAGCAAAAGAAAAATTTGACAAGATATGCAAAGAGCTAAAGCAAAACAATATCCCACTTGAAACAGAACAAGATGTGCGATTCCAGATTATTGACCGCATACTTATAGAAGTTCTAGGCTGGGATCGAGAAGGAATAAGAACTGAGCCACATGTAGATTCTGGCTATGTTGACTACTTAATATCTGCTGAAGGACGTAATAGATTTGTAGTAGAAGCAAAGCGTGTTTCTAAACTTTTAATTGATACCCACCAACCACGGATGGCTTCATATAAAGTAAGTGGTTCAGCAATTCAGTCGGCTATGCAAGGTATGGAACAGGCACAACGTTACTGTACAGATACGGCTGTATTATTCTCTGCATTGACAACTGGTATTGAGTGGATTGGATTTTGGGCAGTCCGCACAGATGGAATACCCCCAAAAGAAGGAAAAGCAATAGTATTTCCTAGCCTTGAAGCTATTGAACAAAAGTTTGCCATATTCTATGATTTATTTTCTAGACAAGGAATCCTAGATAATTTGTACCAGGTGCATATACATGAAGCAGAAGGTCTACAAGTTAGTCAAGGTGAAATTTTAGAATCAGTTATTGAACTTTCTGAGAGAAGGTTACTTCACAAAACATCTTTGTTAAGAGATTTAGAAAGTGTTTACCGTAGCTTTTTTAGTACAATCTCAGGGGAAGACCCCGATATGCTTGCACAGTGTTTTGTCGAATCAAAAGAAAGCCGTGCCGCAGACGAAAGCCTTGAAAAAATTTCTAGAAATTTGTTAAACAAGGTTGATATCGTCAATTCAGAGCAAGGGACTGAATTAGCGAATCAGATGCGCGAATCTATAGATCTACAAAAAGGTGAGTTTGTTTTAATCATAGGAAATAAAGGAGCAGGAAAATCTACATTTATCGATCGTTTCTTTCGTCTAGTGCTAGATAGTAAACTTCGTGAAGGTTGCTTAGTTCTGCGCCTAGATCTTGCAGATTCAGATGGGAATCAAAGCACAATCTCTGATTGGCTTATCAGCAAACTTAAAATAGAACTAGAAACAAATTTATTCAAAGATAATTATCCTACTTACGAAGATCTTCAAGGTATTTTCTTTCAAGAATATAAGCGATTAAGTGAAGGGGAGTACAAGCCACTGTATCAAAGAGACAAAAACGAATTTAAAGAGAAATTTGGCGAAATTATAGGGAAAATAATTGAAAATAAACCGCAAGAATATGTTAGATACTTAATTAAAAATGCTATTTCTTCAAGAAAATTAATGCCTTGCATAGTATTTGACAATACAGATCATTTTCCACAATCTTTTCAAGAATCTGTTTTTCAATTTGCACAATCAATTTATAGAGAATGCTTTTCTTTTATTATCTGCCCCATAACAGATCGCACGGTTTGGCAGCTTTCAAAGTCAGGGCCACTACAATCTTACGATCATCGAGATTTTTATCTACCAGTGCCTTCTACTAAAGAAGTTCTTACCAAGCGTGTTGAATTTATTAAATCAAAATCTCAGGAAGACTCCGACATAAATAGGGATTACTTCACGAAGAAGGGTATTCGATTATCATTTTCTGATGTTAAAGCATTTGCTCTATCGGTAGAAGATATTTTTATTAATGAAGATTATGTAGGGCGTACTATTGGATGGCTTGCTAATTTTGACATTCGCAGAAGTCTTCAAATAGCTCAAAGACTTATTACTTCACCAATCATGGATATTTCTGAATTAATTAAGGCTTATGCGATTAGTCAACGATTCAGACCACAGAGACGAAACATTAAAAAAGCTCTCCTTTTTGGAGATTACAATCATTTTTATCAGCAAGATAGTAGCTTCATTCTAAATATTTTTGAGGTTGGTTCTAATTCAGTTACAAGTCCACTCCTTAAATTATCAATTCTCCGTCTACTTATAGATGTTTACTCTAATACTTCAGAGCCAGAAAATATCTATCGTTCTGTTGAAGATATTCTAAACTATTTTGAACCTGCAACTGTAAGCAGAACTATCGTCAAAGAACACCTTAAAATTTTGCTCAACTATCGCCTCATTGAACCTTACGATCCAACAGATATAGATGTTTATGAAGCTCAAAGAGTAAAAGTGACTCATTGCGGACGTATTCATTACGAATTTGTAACAGATGATGTGGAAGGTATGTATATGAGTGAAATGTCACTAACGACTCCTGTTGCTAGCCAGGAATACATTTCAAAGACTAGAGATATGTTGAAATTAGGAAAATTAAGAAGTGAGGATTGGAATAGAATCATTGAATGGTTTGTTGATTACTGTCTTAAACAAGATAGAATATTTATATCACTACCAAATAGTATTTCTTATCAAAGCCAAAGAGTTTTCAGAGAAACTCTGAGCCAGACATGGATAAAAAAGCGAGTTGTTAATAGAGTAAAATTAGATTCAGTTAAAATATAGTCATAACCGTCTTTCCCATTCTCACAGTAGGTCTCGACGATGCAATATCAGGTCTTTGTCCAAAACCCCACCGATCGCACCTTCATGGCTTCCGTCGTTGGATTGCCCAATCTAACCGCCAATGGGATAACAGAGAAAGAGGCGATCGATCGACTCAAAAGCATTCTCGACGATCAGTTTAAGAACGGTAAACTAGTCACGATCGATATTGATGTACCCAGCGATCGATCGTTAGACAAGAGCGACCCCTGGATTGCCAACATGGGGATTTTTCAAGACGATCCGACATTTGATGACTTTTTAGCGGAAGTGAATACCTATCGAAATGAGATCGATACAGCCGAGAGCCATTCATGACTTTATACGTTCTGGATACCGATCTCTTGAGTCTTTATCAACGGAACCACCCACAGGTGTGCGCCCGCATTAGGCTGGCTAGAAAAATTGGTCTGATAATCAAAACGACAGTAGTAACAGTAGAAGAGCAATATGGTGGGCGATTAGCTCAGATTCGGAAAGCACAAACCCCTGAAACTTTAGT
>JANNWD010000495.1:0-2907 GCA_031408315.1 Bacteroidota bacterium | reverse complement strand
GATCAGAAACCAAATATTACAATGATATTATTGGTGTAAATTCCCGTTTAGACGAATTGCAAGCTGCTTTTTTAAATTTGAAATTACCTAATTTAGATACTGACAATAGTAAGCGACGTGAAATAGCCAAACGATATAGTACTGAAATAAAAAACGAGACAATTGTATTGCCAAATTGGGATTTTTCTGAGAATCATGTTTTTCATTTGTTTGTAATTAGAACTACAAGAAGACAAGAGTTACAAGATTATTTGTTGCAAAATAAAATACAAACTCTCATCCATTATCCCGTTGCTCCACACAAGCAAAAAGCTTTTCAAGAGTGGAATAATTTGCAATTTCCTGTAACAGAAAAAATTCATGCTGAGGTTTTAAGTTTACCTATAAGTCCTGTAATGACAGTTGATGAGGTTGATTATGTGATAAAAATATTGAACCTTTTTAAATGAAAAACGATATTTTAGTTTCCATTTTTATACCAATTTACAATGGTGAAAAATATTTAGAAGATACACTTTTAAGTATAAAAAATCAAAGTTATTCTAATTTAGAAGTTATTTTAGTTGATAACGCTTCAACAGATAGAACTAAAGAAATAATTTCAAAATTCACAAAAGATGACAATAAATTTATTTCAATTTTTAATGATAAAGTAAATTCTGTAGCAAATACTTGGAATAAAATTTTACCAATTTTAAAAGGAAATTTTGTATTTTATTCCTCTCAAGATGATTTATTTTCGGAGGATTTATTAGCTAAAATGGTAGAGAGAGTAATTTTAACCAAAGCAGATATTGTCCTGCCAGATATGGAATATTACTACGAAAATATAAAAAATAACAAACGAATTATTGGATTAAATTTAAATAGAGAAATCATTCTCACAGGAAGAGAAGCTTTTTTAGAAACTTTGAATTGGAATATTCATGGTTTTGCATTAATAAGAAAAAATCTTTTCGAGAATGAAGTTTTCCCAGAAGATGCTTTTGATTCTGATGAATTTGTTACAAGAAAACTATTTTTTAAAAGTAATAAAGTTGTTTTTAGTGAGGGAGTTTTTTTTTATCGTCAAGACAATCAAAATGCTGTTACAAAGAAAGTTGATGTAAATGTTTTTTATACTTTAAATACTTTATTAAAATTGTATTTGTTTATCGAAGAGAATAAATTTGATAAAAAACTAGTTTTGAAATTTCAATTTAAACTACAACGAGAATATTTGTATTATTTAGCTTTATTCAAAATTTTTGCATTTAGCGATAAAGATGAGTTTCTTAAAGTTAAAAATTATTTGGAGAATTTTAGAACTCAAAATTTAATGAGGTTTTCTTTATCTTCTGAAAATTCATATTTAAAATTAAATATTTTAAATATTATTTTTAAATCAAGTTTTTTATTCAAAATTTGTTTAAAAATTCAAATTTTGAAATTAAAAACAAAAATATAATATTTTGAATTTAATACATAAAATAAAAGAATCAGAATTATTTAAAATAACCTCTTTAAATAGTGTGAGTGTTTTATTAAAAGTTTTTATTGGTTTAATAACTTCTAAAGTAATTGCCGAATATGTTGGTCCATCTGGAATGGCTTTGGTTGGCAATTTTAGAAATTTTATTGCATCAATTGAGAGTTTTACAACTTTAGGGTTTCAAAATGGGATTGTTAAATTTATAGCTGAAAAAAAAGATGATAATTCTAGTTTAAGTGCCGTTTTTTCTACTCTTTTTTTTACGGTTATTATAATTAGTGTTTTTTTTGGAATAGGATTATTTCTTTTTTCTGATTCTTTAAATCAACTTATTTTTGGAAACAAATATGATTTTCAAATTGTTTTTAAAGTATTGGCGTTTTTTTTACCATTATCAATTTCTTCTAATTTTTTAATATCAGTTGTAAATGGTTTTGGGCTTTATAGTGGGGTTATTTATATAAGCATAATAAGTAGTTTTATTGGATTGGTGTTAACTGTTTTGTTAATTACAAATTATGGTGTTTATGGTGCACTTTTATCAATTGTTTTAGCTCCAATTTTTATTTTTTTTGTTGGTTATTATTTTGCCAATACAAAGTATAAAATAAAAGATAATATTTTTTTTAAAAATTTTGATGTTCAAATAATTAAAAATTTTGGAAATTATTTTGTAATGGTTTTAATATCAGGAATATTTGGACAATTATTGCAAATTGCTATTAGAAATAATTTAATTAATAATTGTGGAATTGATAGTGCTGGTTTTTGGGAAGCTATGACAAGAATTTCATCCTACTACTTGCTATTTATAAACACTTTAATATCATTATATTTTTATCCAAAATTAGTTGTTGCAAAAAATAATGAAGAGTCCAAAAATGTAGTTTGGGAGTTTTACAAAAAAGTAATTCCTTTTTTTGTTTTAGGTTTAATTGCAGTATTTTTTTTAAGAGAATTTATTGTTAACTTGCTTTATAACAAGGAATTTGAAGAGGTTTCAAATTTGTTTTTTTGGCAAATTATTGGTGATATTTTTAAAACTTTATCATGGATTTTAGCACTACAGTTTTTTGTAAAAACCATGACAAAACCTTTTGTAATTAGCGATTTATTATCAATGCTTGCTTTGTTAGGATTAAGCTATTTATTTATATCATTGTTTGGTATACAAGGTGTTGTATTGGCATATGCCTTTAATTATTTTTTATATTTTATAGCTATGAGTATTTACTTTAGGAAAATAATTTTTAGTTAAAACTATTTAACCCCAAAATATTTCTCCAACAAAATAGTAGCTTATGCAAAAGGCAAAATTAAGCTTTCTAATTATTTCACCATCATACTCTTCATCAAACTTCCTTGCAAATAATTTATTTTCAGGTTGATTAATAAGAATGTCAAAATCATTACTGTCAAAAGTGGGAGCGCTTATT
>JANNWD010000494.1:0-2429 GCA_031408315.1 Bacteroidota bacterium | reverse complement strand
ATTTGCTTTTCTACCTCATGTGCATCGGCAGTTGGCAATTGCTTATTCAAATAGTCCAATAATTTTTCTTGTTCTATTTCTTTATTTAAGTTAGATAATATGTCTTTTAAATTATCGTTCATTTTGTTGTAGGCGTTCCATTAGTATTTTTAAATTTCGTTTACCATTTTGTATATGGCTTTTTACTTGTAACAACGTGTAATTAGTTTGTTCTGTAATTTCTTGATAGCTTTTTTTTTGTAAATAAAACAAATCTATACATTGCTTTTGCTCTATATTTAATTGTTGTAAAGCGGTTGCCATGGCATCTAACGCTTTATCTTTTACAATATACTCATTTTTATCTTCGGGTTCAAACGGTGTTGTTAGCAATTGCTCATTTAATTCGGTAGTGTATTTTCCTTTATCTCTTAACTTCATTAAGCAATGGTTTTTAGCCACCATGTAAATCCAGCTTTTAAAGTAATCTACTTTGTATTTTTGCAACTCATTTATGGCTTTTAAAAATACTTGCTGTACGCCATCTTTAGCTTCTTCTTCGTTTTTTAAATACTTCATACATACACCTAGCAACAGCATAGTGTAGCGTTGCAAAAGTATGCCCAGCCATTCATTGTTTTTATCTGCATAAAAACGTTGAAGTAAATCTCCGTCCGAAAAGGTATCGTATTTGTGTGTATTCAATACGTAAGTAGTAATTTTATACTTTAGATGTAAACTTACTTAATTTCCATAATTAAATAAACAAACTTTTATGCCTTTTGCTATTTGTACAGTTGCTATTGCACCAATACGAAAACAACCTAGCCATTTGGCAGAAATGACTAACCAATTATTGTTTGGAGAAACAATGCAAATTATAGAAGTGTTGAATGATGGTTGGATAAAAATTATAACATCGTTAGACGATTATGATGGATATTGCCAAGCCATACAAGTAAAAATAATTAGTGAAGATGAGTTTGTAAACAATACATCTTGCTACACCATGGAATGGAGTGGTTTACTGCACCAAAATAACGAAGTAATTTATTTGCCTTTTGGGAGTGCCTTATCTAGTTGTATTGTGAAAAATGCATTTTTTTACAAGGGAAAAATTAGCAATGCCGTTTATATAAATTTTACGCAAGATAATTTACGAACCATTGCCTTTACTTTTTTAAATACACCATATTTGTGGGGCGGTAAATCGGTTTATGGTATAGATTGTAGTGGCTTTACACAAAGCGTATTTAAGTTTTTTGGAATTAGCTTAAGCCGAGATGCTCACCAGCAAAGCACACAGGGAACTATGGTTAATTTTTTACAAGAAGCTATTTCTGGCGACCTTGCTTTTTTTGATGATGAAGAAGGAAAAATTATTCATGTTGGAATACTGTTAAGCACCAATGAAATAATACATGCACATGGAAAAGTAAGAGTTGATGGTATTGATAACTTTGGAATTGTAAATGGCTATGGGCAAAACAGAGTGCACAAACTACGAGTTATAAAAAGATTTAGTTAAGTGTGTAAATTAATTTTATTACTTGTAGATGATTGATTAGAAATGTTTTCTTTTTTTTGCTTGTCAAAAAATAACATTTTTATTGCTATTAAAATAAGTAAGCAAGCAAATACTTTTTTAACTGTAACAACGGATAAACCTAGCGATATTTTACTTCCAAAATAACTACCAATTACAAAACCAATAGCCAATACACCTATTACTTTGAAATCGATTGGTTGCCCACTTAGTTTGCAGGAATTATAATATTGTAAAAAGCCTAAAATGCCTACTGGTAGCATAATTAACCCTAATGAAGTGCCTTGAGCTGTATGCTGATTAAAACCTAAAAAATAAACCAATGCTGGTACAATAATTATACCCCCGCCAACACCAACCATGCCGCCCAGTATACCTGCTGCAATGCCCACTAAAATAATTATTAGTATTGTTTGAGTATCCATAATATTTTGTTTAGTATTCATTAACCAAATTTTGTTTTATACATAGCAATTGCATCTTCAATTACTTTATATGCTTTTTCTTTTGATTGAAATTCATCAATTTCTACAACTTTATTCTGTAGTACTTTGTATTGCTCAAAAAAGTTTTTTAATACCGCAATAAAATATGGGGCAATATCACTCATACTTTTTATATGATTTACGGCAGGGTCGCTACTAGCTACTGCAATAATTTTATCATCTACTTCTCCATTATCAATCATTTGAATATTGCCAATTACAGTAGCTTCTACTAAGCAAAGGGGCTGAATACTTTCGCTGCACATTACTAAAATATCCAAAGGGTCACCATCGTATCCTAAGGTTTGTGGTATAAACCCATAATTAATAGGATAGTGGAAGCTACTATAAATTACTCTATCTAATCGTAACAAACCAGTTGGTTTATCTACCTCGTATTTTGCTTTTGTACCTTGGGG
>JANNWD010000493.1:0-8531 GCA_031408315.1 Bacteroidota bacterium | reverse complement strand
GGTGGGCTGTGCGTTGGCACAAGGCAGGCTCTTTTGCAAGGTTGGCTTTTGTGTGTTGGCTTTGTGTGCCTTGCAAATGTGCCTGACTTGGTGCGTTGAGTCGTGTCGGCAAAGTATTGAAAGTTTGAATGTTTGCAGGGTGTTCGTCTAGGGTGACGTACAACACAATATTACACGAAAATAAGAAAAACCCAAAATTTATAAATTGCACATTTACACGTTATTAATGGGTGTAGTTTTATATTGTTGAAATTTTGTGTTTGCTTTTTAACAATTTATTTTTACAGACATTAATTGTTTGATAATCAATATTTTGGCAGATGTGATTTTGTATTATTGATAATGCTGCTTATTTGTATAAATCATCTATGGGGCTTTGAATATTTATTAAAACATCTCTTCGTACATGTAAATAGCGTTCAGTTGTACGTATATCAAAATGACCTAAAATATCTTTTATAAAAATTACATCTACACCCTTTTCTAGTAAATGAGTGGCAAAACTATGCCTTAATGAATGAAAGCTTACCGATTTTAATATACCAGCATTTTGCTTTGCGTCGGTAAATATTTGTTGGGCACTTCTTATGGTATATGGGTTCCCTTTTTCTTGTCCTTCAAATAAATAATTTGTGGGCTTAATTTCTGCTTTTTTATAATATTGCTCTAACACATCTAACACAAGAGGACTGAGTCGTACGTATCTATCTTTTTTACCTTTGCTGCAGTATATAAAAAGTTGTTGCCTTTCTCTATCTATATCTTGTAAGCGTAAATTAATTACTTCGCTTACTCTTAAACCTGCACTGTATGCTACAAATAGAATGGCTTTGTGTTTTAAGTTTTTTGCTGATGCAAAAAGTTTTCTCAACTCTTGTTCTCCTAATACTTTTGGTAATTGAAGATGTTTCTTGGGTCGGGGTAATTCTATAAAGAAACGTTCTCTACGTAACACTTTTTCATATAAAAATTTTAAAGCATTTAGGCGACTGTGAATAGTATTTTCGGTTAAATTTAATTCTTTAATGCAGTATTGTATATATCGCCTTAAATCGACAATGGTGAGGCTTTCAGCACATACATTACCAATCGTTTGTAAAAAAATATTTACTTCGTTTCGGTATGTATTTATTGTGCTTGTACTGTATGCTTTTAATTGTAACTCTTGGATAAATTTTAGCAAAAGCAACTTGTTTTTTACAGAAATTTTATTAGATGTATCTAATTTTACTTTTACTGTTTTATCTTCTGTTTGTTGTAATGGCAGGTTACATTTTACTCTATGTATTTCAGTATCTGCAATGTGCCATGCTTTTAATGTGGTACTCCATTTTGCATCGGTAGTTTGTTTTAATTTAGTTATTAATGATGCATTGTAATTAAATTTCACGAGTATGCGTTTTTCATTTTTGTGTTGTATAGGTAGGTATAAAATTTGCTGCATTTTGTTTATGGTATTGTAAAGCTTCGCCTGTTTAGTCACATATTAATACTGTGATACTTAGTTTTATAAATATATTTATTTATGATGAATAAGTCAAATCTATATTTTTTGTTAATTGTATTTTGATAATAGTTTTATAAAAATTTCCCTTAAAGAGTTCACATTATGTCGTGTATTTTTTTGTTAAGGTTGCCTATTTTGTTTTACTTGTAATTGCCTGTAACTTGATTGTCTATATCTTCGGTATGATTGCTGCTGCTTAGGTCTTCTTCCAAAATAACTTATTATTGCTATGTAAAGACTAGTTAACTACACCTTCCTAGCCTTAACCAACGCACCCAACCAGCCGCCAATTTCCATAAACCATGCAATGCCTAAATGTATTATTAAGCCGCCCCAAATGCTGCCGCTATTAAAACTTACAATACCTAATAAAATGCCTCCCCAAAAGCTGCTAATAGCTTCGGCCATGGGCTTACCTAAATGTATGCTGCAATAAAAACAGGCTACAGGTATTATGCAATGTGTGCCGCAAATGTGTAGGAGTGATAATATTAAAAACCCTCTAAAGAAAAACTCTATGCTAACAAAATCGAAACCATAGCAAAGCTCATATAACAAGTACCGCCACTTTTGTGTGGTAAGGATGGTGTAGTTTATAAACTTTGCTCTTGGGTACATGTTTAAAAAATCGGGTTGTGTGCTGGCTAAAGCTAATAGCGGTATCATTATTAAAAGCATTAATAGGTAAGGTTTTATACTTGCTAAAGGTGCAGTACCATACAAGGGTTGGTTGCCTCTGTCTTTTAAAAACCAAATAATAAAAATAGGTATTAGTACTACAAAAACCCGTACTATATAATTTATACAGTTTTGCCAAAATTGTTGCTCATCGCCACTCCAAATTTTTTTAATTATATCTTGATGAAAATCAAAATTTATTCTAAAAGCAAATATGGCTGGGGCAGTTAATAAAATTATCCAAAACCAATAATTTTTAAAATAACCACAGTCTTTGAAAAAGAATAATTGTAAAAAAAATGCTAAAGCAAATGGTATTAAATATAAAAAATAGTAACCAACAATATTACCTAGCTTAGTTTTAGAACTGCCAGCATATTTACGCTCTAAAAAATGCCAATAGTTTAAATAAATTAATGTGCCTACTAAAGCCAAGATTAATAAAAAATAATATAGATTAAACTCTTTATTGTAAAACTCTTTTATGTATTTGAAGATGGGCTGCATTTATTTTTTATTTCACACAAAGAAACAAAGTTTACTACGGAACAAAGAAAAATTAATACCAACTTTTTTCTCCTTTTTCCCACTATGGTTGTCTTAAAATACCAGTCAAACAAAACCCCACCGTAAAAACAGTAGGGTTGTATTTAAATGAAAACGGAAAACTTATTTATACACTATCCATTTTCTATTGTCTTTATCAAACAACCACACCATGCCATTTGCATAAGTAAAGTTGAACATTGGGAAAACAACTGCATCGCTTGGTAGTTGCCACTCTGTCGATAATACGCCTGTTGTTTTGTTGTACAATTCAATTTTTTTATCATCTAAATTTAGTAAACCAATTTCTGATTTTGGGATTCCTGTAAAAATTAATGTACTATTGTAAGGGTTAACATCTTCATCATCTTCAAAATAAATAGCATCTGCATCTTTAGATTTTTTTAATGCAATAGTTTTCTTTTCATATCCTTTCATATCATAAACAGATACACCGCCGCTTTGGGTTAAAAAATAAACCATATTGTCTTGGCTACTAAAAAAACCTACTGCTTGATTATCTGGTTGACGCATATCATTTTCAAAAATAAATTCTGATTTAAAATAACCGTCATCTTTAGATATATCGCCTTTTGTATTTAATTTATATTTTACCCATCCGCCACTATCATAACAATTCCCTTCCAATTGTTTTGTTTTTGGGTTGTACCAAAGTCCACGTAAATCGTTGCCTGCCGTACCGTTAGTAATTTCTTTACCTTTTAAATCAAAAATTGCCATTGGGTAACTAGCATTACCTAACATAGGAATGTAATATTTTTTGGCAACGGGGTTGTATGCTACACTGCCGCCGTTACTGCCATCGCCTTCGGGCATTGCAACTTCAAATACTTTTTTTAGTGTTTTTTTTGTTACAGCATTTTTTGCTGTTTGGGCATTTGCTATGGTTAATATACATAGGCTTAAAAGTATTAAGGTTATCCGTTTCATTTGTTATAGTTTTATGCTAAGAACGCACAAAATTTGTACAAAACAATACCCTGTGGAAGGTATTTTATTGTGTGCCTTAAACAAGCTTAATGCTTTTAAAATAAAATATTTTACAATTTAGATGTATTGTTCAATGTTTTCCAAAGCAAATCTTTTAGCTCTGGCAAGCCTTGCCCCATTATAGAGGAAATAAAAATGTGTGGAATATTTTTTGGTAATTCTTTTGAAATAGCGGCCTTTAATTCATCATCCAACATATCGCTTTTGCTTATGGCAATTACAAAATCTTTTTGTAGCATTTCGTCGTTATAGTCTTCTAACTCTTTGTGCAAAATTTCAAATTCTTTTTTATGGTCGGCACTATCGGCAGGTATTAAAAAAAGTAAGATAGAGTTACGTTCTATATGGCGTAAAAATCTGTGTCCCAGCCCTTTTCCTTCGGCAGCACCTTCAATAATGCCTGGTAAATCGGCTATGCAAAAACTTTTTCCATCCCTATAATCTACCATGCCTAATTGTGGTACAAGTGTGGTAAAAGCATAGTCGGCAATTTTTGGCTTGGCGGCAGTAATTACACTTAATAAAGTTGATTTACCAGCATTGGGGAAACCAACTAAACCAACATCGGCTAATACTTTCAATTCTAAAATTTTCCAACCCTCTACACCTGGTTCACCAGGTTGTGCATATTCAGGAGCTTGATTGGTAGATGTTTTAAAATTGCTGTTACCTAATCCACCTCTACCGCCTGGTAAAAAAATTACTTCTTGCCCATCTTCTAAAATTTCTGCTACTTGTTCTCCTGTTTCTTCATCTAACGCAATTGTACCTAGCGGCACTTCTATTATAATATCTTTTCCATTTTTGCCAGTGCTATTGTTTTTGCTACCGTTTTCACCATCTTCGGCTTGTACGTTTTTGTAGTAACGCAAATGCAGCAATGTCCATAATTGAGAATTGCCTTTTAAAATTATATGAGCTCCACGACCACCATCGCCACCATCGGGACCACCCATAGCCGTAAGTTTGTTACGCATAAAATGCTTACTACCAGCACCCCCGTGACCACTGTGGCAAAATACTTTTATTTGATCTACAAAGTTTGAACGTTCCATATTATGCTGTAAAGGTCGGTAAAGTTTTTTTGATGGATAAAATTGATTTTTTAGTAAAAATTATTTTATTGTCGAGTAAAATTTTATGCAAACGTATTTTTTTGAAAGTTTTAACAACCATATACAGCACAATAGCATCTAATTTGTACATACTATGTTTTATAATTATTACTTTAGCAAGATGAAAAAAATATTATTTGTTTTATTGGTAAGTTTTGTTGCTTTATCAGCATCGGCACAAAAAAAGAAAAAGAAAAAAATAACAAGCCAAGCACCGACCACTCAAGTGCAAACAAAGGCCAAAACACAGCCTACTTGTGTGCAAACATTAATTGAAAAATTTAGTAAAGAAAAGGTAGAAAACCCTCCTCGTAGTATTTATAGCTATACCTATAAAGGCAAAACTGTTTACTATGTAACTGCACCTTGTTGTGATTTTTTTACAGATTTATATGATGAAAATTGTACTTTAATTGGGCATCCCGACGGAGGATTTACTGGTAAGGGAGATATGAAAATGCTAGACTTTACTACAGAAAAAAAAGATGAAAAATTAGTGTGGGCAGATGATAGGAAATAAGCTTTATTGGCTTTAGTTGCAAGTTTTGTACTTACTATTTTGTATTATTTTGTTAAGTGGTATTTCGTTAAAGGTGTAAACTCTTTTAATGTATCCCTTAATTGTTTGGGTAATTGTTGATATAATTTTATGCCTTCTGCTTTTCAATTAAGCATTTCACTACTTACTTCTTTTATTTTTTGACATGGCAACTTTATAATTTTATTTTGCTACCGCAGTATTTAAAACTGCGGTAGTATTTTTTTGCAATTGAATAGATGTTTTTTTCAAAAAAACCTTTCCAACACTAATACACTCTCCCAATAGTATCACACACTGCCTTTAACAAAGAATTATTGCCGTGGTTATCTTGTCCTTTTTCCCACATCATTATTCCATTGCAACGTTGCAATGCTAACTTGGCTTTTACTTTAGCTGTATAAGTACCGTTGTAATAAATAGTATAATTGGTAAAGCCACCAAAAGTAACAGTGGCACTATCTTTTAAAGGATCTCCCCCTTTTGTTAAAATGCCATCATAAGTTAGTATTGTACCTGATTGTGTAATACCGCTTGGTCGGCCGTAAGCTGGTATGCCTAATACACATTTAGCAATAGGTGCAGCTCTTGTAATAAGCCAATAGTTTAAGCAAGTATTGCTTAACAAAACATCACTATGATGCTTATATGCTGTTGTTGTACTAAAATCATCATACGCCATTACGTTAAAAAAATCTACGTAAGTAAATATTTCATCTTTAATAGCATCTCTTACTGCACCTGCATATTTACCAGATGCAACTGCGGCTGTTAAATAATATTTTGCATCTCTGTGGCAGCTGTCGCTTAGCTCTTTCATTAATGCTGTGTAAGTAATATCTGTACCATTGCTAGTACGAGGAAATTCCCAATCAATATCTACCCCATTTAAACTATATTGGCGTACAACATCCATTATGCTTTTTATAAAAGTATTTCTACTGGTAGAGGTTGCAGCCATGTTTTGCCAATCGGTTTCGCTGCCACGTACACTTATCATTATTTTAGCACTATTAGTTTTTGCTTTTGTGGCAACAGCGGTTAATCTAGATGGGGTTTCTACATCTACAGTACCAGCAGTATTTACCACTGCAAAAGCATAATTAACCACATTGCACATTCTAAATTTTACATCTGGTACAGTTGCAGGATCTCTATAGCTAGGGAAATAACCAACTATATAAGGCCCAAATGCTGCTGGTGGGTTAATAACAACCGCTCCCCCGCCACCACCGCCGTTTCCTCCACCGCCGTTTCCGCCAGATGGTGTTTCATCTTTTTTACAACTTGTAAAATAAATGATTAAGAATGAAGCCAATACAAGGGTTACTCTCTGAAATATTTCTTTCATACAACAATTTTATACTGAAAGTTACAAACCTTTGTTTATATTTTTATTGCAAGTGTAAAAATTGATTAGTAAATTTACATATACATGAAAACTGTATTTACCATACTAGCTTTTTTTAGTTTATCAATTTTACTTTGTGGATGCCCTTATAGTTCTCCTTATGCAATAGACGAAACTCCCACTATTTATGTAGAAGATAATTTATTAGGCAAATGGGCAACATTTGTAAAAAAACCAGGCTTTGAGAAAGAAGAACCTGTAAAAGTTATTTTGAGTAAAAAAACAGATACAGAATACACTATTGCATTTACTGGTTATTTAGATGAACTAAAAAGATTTGGTGTAGTAAAATCCGATTCTGTAACAGGTACTGCTTTTATGAGTACAGTGGGTAATTATCAGTTTTTAAACATCAACATAAAAAATAAAATTTACATTGCTCAGTTAATTGTAAAAGATGAAACTATTTCTATCCTTCCTTTAGTAGAACATTTTACTGCAAAAATGGTACAAAATGCACAAGGCTTACGTACCGCTGTTGATTATCATTATAAAATGAGAGTACGCCCTATGTTAGATGATGAATTTTGCTTGAAAGATATGGTGAAAGTGAATTAATTTTTGATTTGATGAATTGTGATTTCTTGGTTTACAACTCCTACATCTAAAAATCAAAAAATCAAAAACGGTTTTTGGTTGCATTTGTAATAGTTGCAAATACACTACATTTTTGTAAATTGCTTTTCAAAAAACTAACGATTGTATGCCAGCTAGCAAAATTGCAGGAGTGGGAATGTATGTTCCTACCAATATTTTTACCAACGAAGATTTAAAAAAATATATGGATACCAGTAATGAATGGATACAAGAACGTACTGGTATTAAAGAACGCCGCTATGCTCACCGTACCGAAGAAACTACTACAACAATGGCGGTAGAAGCTGCAAAAATTGCTATAGAAAGAGCTGGTACAACTGCACAGGATATTGATTTTATTGTGTTTGCTACTCTTTCGCCAGATTATTATTTTCCAGGCTGTGGCGTATTAGTACAAAGAGCTATGAAGATGAAAGAAATTGGAGCCTTGGATATTCGTAACCAATGCAGTGGTTTTGTATATGCATTATCAGTTGCTGATCAATTTATAAAAACAGGCATGTACAAAAATGTATTGGTTATTGGTGCCGAAAAACATTCGTTTGGATTAGATTTTAGTACAAGAGGTAGAAACATTAGCGTAATTTTTGGCGATGGAGCTGGTGCAGTTGTATTGCAACCTACTACTAAACAAGGGCAAGGTATTTTAAGTACACACTTGCATAGTGATGGAGAAAGTGCAGAAATTTTAGCCATGTACAACCCCGGAACACATGCTAACCATTGGATGGAAAATAAAGTAGCCAATTTTGATGATGCCGAAATGGGGCAAATGTTTATGAGCCATGCCATGATAGATGATGCACAAAATTTTCCAAATATGGATGGTCCTGCGGTGTTTAAAAAAGCAGTGGTAAAATTTCCTGAAGTTATCATGGAAGCATTAACCGCAAATGGATTATTGCCAAAAGATATTGATATGCTTATCCCTCATCAAGCTAATTTACGCATTGCACAATTTGTGCAGCAAAAATTACAATTGAGTCATGAGCAAGTGTACAATAATATACAACACTATGGCAACACCACCGCCGCCAGTGTGCCCATTGCCTTGTGTGAGGCTTGGGAAAAAGGCAAAATAAAAGACGGAGATTTAGTTTGCCTTGCTGCATTTGGTAGTGGATTTAC
>JANNWD010000492.1:0-3641 GCA_031408315.1 Bacteroidota bacterium | reverse complement strand
CGAAATTTCTACTCCGTCGATATTCGTGCCGTGCCCACCGAAACCGCTTGGTGTCTGGGACGCAAAGCCGCTGAAGTGCTAATCGATCGATATACTCAAGAACATGGCGAATATCCCCAAACCCTCGGCTTATCCATCTGGGGTACATCCACCATGCGAACAGGCGGCGACGATATTGCCCAAGCATTAGCATTAATCGGTGTCCAACCAGTTTGGGATGGAGTCTCTCGTCGAGTCGTAGATTTTGAGATATTACCGGTCTCAATCTTAGGTCGTCCCCGCATCGATGTCACATTGCGAATTTCGGGCTTCTTCCGCGATGCTTTCCCCAATTTAATTGACTTATTTGATAACGCCGTTAAAGCTGTCGCAGCATTAGATGAAACTCCCGAACAGAATCCATTAGCGCAACAAGTTCAACAAGAACAAATCAAATGGTTAGAGCAGGGATTAACACTAGATGAAGCTCAGACTCGATCGCAATACCGGATTTTCGGTTCTAAACCTGGTGCCTATGGTGCCGGATTGCAAGGCTTAATCGAATCCCAAAATTGGGAAACCGAAGCAGATTTAGCCCAAGCTTATATCAATTGGAGTGCCTACGCTTATACCAACAAAGCTGAAGGCATCGCCGCCCCAGAAGCATTTAACCAACGCTTAGGCAATATGCAAATCGTCCTCCAAAATCAAGACAATCGCGAACATGACTTACTCGATTCCGATGATTATTATCAATTTCAAGGTGGCTTAACCGCAGCCATTAAACAAGTATCAGGCAAGGCACCCGAAGCCTATTTCGGCGACAATTCTCGCACCGAAAATCCCAAAGTTCGCAAACTAACAGAAGAGATCGATCGGGTATATCGATCTCGTGTCGTCAACCCTAAATGGATTGCCGGAGCCATGCGTCACGGTTACAAAGGAGCCTCGGAAATGGCAGCAACGTTAGATTTCTTATTTGCCTACGATGCCACGGCAAATTGTGTCCAGGACTTCATGTATCAAGGTGTGGCAGATGCTTATTTATTCGATGAATCAGTCCGAGAATTTATCGAACAAAATAATCCGTGGGTGCAGCGAGATATGGCGGAAAGGTTGCTCGAAGCTAATCAGCGGGGTTTGTGGGTGGATGTGGAGTTGGGGACGATCGAGCGATTAAGGCTGATGGTAAATGAAGCCGAAGGTGTAATCGAATCTCAAGGGGATTGTAAAGATCATTAGCTTCAAATATGTAGTCAGTTAATGTGTTGTATTTTTGTATCTAATAATGCTTCGTTCAACTGAGCAAATCTTGTCTCAATTGTTCGGGATTTTCTAGAATCTTCAAATTCTCCATACTCCAAGTCAGCCATTAACAAGAATTTAAAGTAAGACTTTTCTTTGATATTCATGTAAGGGATAATCTTAATAATTTTTTCTTCTCCAATCCGATCGATTATTTTGACCAGAACCTCCCCATGTGTATAACAACCAGAGGCACCACCACAATCAAATTCAATTAACTCTTTCAGTGAGATAATATTTCCGCCCATTGAGTTTCTAACTAGTGTTTTATATTGTATTTTTTTAGTGAAGCCTGCAGCATGGTGTGGGATTTTAATTCCATCAATTTCTTCTTTCAATATACGTAAAGCGATAACTATAGTTAGGGTAATGACGGTGAAAGTTAATAATAATTTACGCATTTGAAAAATAGCTTAATAGCTCAACACTTAAAATTATTTTTAGAACTCTAGCTGGATTGTACTCGATCTATCCTTCCATTAGACAGCCATACCACTCACGCCAACAATATCTAACTCTCTAATTTGGTGTCGATCGATCGCAGTTACCCATATCCTTTCGATCGATCTGAATAGTTCGATCGCGAGAATGAGAATATCAGAAGCTAGCTTTAGTTATAATAGTGTGTAGATTCCTGAGCTTACCTGTCAATGAATACTCAGCTAGTAGATTCGATCGTGCAAATGGTGGAAACCCTTCCCCCAGCCGAAAAGGAATTAGTCAAACAGAAACTATCTATATTACCCGATCGAGACTGGGCTGAGAACAAAACCGATCTTACCTTAGCAGATCGGCGGGCTTTTCTTCGCCAACCTCTATCCCAGAGACAAATCATTCTAGCCCAACAAGCCCAACAGATGGTCGAACATTATCAAACATCGACTGAATGGCGAGAATTAATGACTGGAGACATTATTGATGACTAGCTCGAATTCACCACAACGGGGAGAAGTTTGGCTTGTCAATTTTGACCCAACTCTTGGTACAGAAATTAGGAAAATTAGACCAGCAGTAGTCATCAGCTCAAATAACATTGGCATATTACCCATTAAACTAGTTGCTCCTATTACAGATTGGAAAGATTGGTATGTGGGAAATTTATGGCATATTAAATTAGTGCCTAATCCCAATAATGGTTTAAGTAAAGATTCTTTTGTGCTTACCTGAGCTCGAACCTTTAGAACCCACCCAAATCAAGCAAATTCGCGAATCTACTAATGTAAGTCAAGCCGTATTTGCCGCAATTTTAAATACGAGTTTATCAACCGTTCAAAAATGGGAGATCGGTCAAAAAAGACCGACTGGCACCGCACTAAAACTACTTCATTTGGTTCAACAAGGTGGACTCGATCGGGTGTTGTAAAAAATTATTAATACCAATAATATCTAACTCGCTATATTTTGACCTCAATATTATGCGGCTCGGCATCGATTACTTCTAATACTGATTTAGGTAAGAGTTTATCCTTAAACCAAATTACTTCGCAGGGTAGATTGTTGGCATTTAATCCAGCCTTTTCTAAATTCAACCGTTCGGAGATGGCTAAGATCAGATTTGTACAGCCAGATTTATGTACTTGAGCAAATTTCTTCTGGAGGTATTCTGGTCGCCAATAACCAACAATCTCTAAGATATAATCCCGACCGTCTGGATGAACTAATCGAAAGTCAGGAATCATCACGCTGCCTGGAATTGGCAGTAAGTTTACTTCTCGTTCTAGTACCCACTCGGTTTTGAGCTTGTCCCACCGATCGGCAAAGGCTGCTTCGAGCATACTATCATAGGATTTTCCTGGTGGATAGTGGGTTTCTAAGCCACATTTATCGGTGAGGGTAAAGCGACCAATTTTGATGTTTCCGGTGTAGAAATCTTTGGTTTGTAAGGTGGCGGCTAGGCTCCATTTTGTGACGTGTAAGATTGCGGGGATGAGTTTGGCGATCGCTAGTCCATAGCGGGTGCTAGCTTTGAATAAGCTGGTGGGACCATCAACTTTGATCGTGAAGCCATGATCGGCATCGCCTTCGATGTAGGTCATTAATTGGAATAGTTTAAGATAGCGAAATAATAGTTTGTATTGTCCAGGTACGTTGCGATGGGCATTGATCGTAATTTCACTGGCACGATAAAATACGCCTTGAACTTGGGACAGATTATAACGGTGGATTAAGGCGACTGGATCGGGGGAAGTAAATTCGGTTAAAATCCGATTGTCGGGGATATCTGCGTACAATCCTTGGGTGATGTGGGCGGGAATAATCTCTTGACTGAGTTCTTGGGAAAGATTGCTGGCGAGGGTGGCTAAGGTTGTTTTGCTATGCTCGACGCTGGGGCTAGAAATTGCTGAGAGTGCGTACAC
>JANNWD010000491.1:0-10683 GCA_031408315.1 Bacteroidota bacterium | reverse complement strand
ATCACATCTATGCCCTGGTTCTCCGTGTGATGGATTCATACCAGGTGCTGTTTTTACTGGTTGTGGAACAACAGAAACTGTTTGTGGTGCAGCTTGTGCTGGTGCAGTTGGTGTTTGTTGTGGTCCTAAACCAGCAACTGGTTTACTATCCATAGGTTGCCCTACATAAATATCGCAACGATGGTTTGGTTGACCATGTGCTGGATTTAATTGTACTCCACGTTTTTTTGCATCATCCTGCATTTTAGTAAATTCTTGTGTACTAAATTGTGGATGGGCATTTTGTTGTGTAGTTTGTACCTGTTGTGGTTGTTGTGCTATTTGTACTTGCTGTTGTTGTTGAGCTTGTAATGCTTGTTGTTGCAATTGCTGTATTTGCTCAGAGCTAATTTTTACAGATTGTGGGGTAGTAGTAACACCTTGTTGTGTGCTTGTAGTTAACTGTTGTTGGGTATTTACTAACGTTTTATTAACGGCTGGTTGGTTTGTATTTAACGCCATTGTATTGTTTGCAGCAGTACCGTTACCCTTTAAACCTGTAGAGTCAATAATTACATTAGGACCATCAGTTGAGTTAGTAGCTTCTGCTTTTTTATCTCCCTCAACACAGGCATTTAACAATAGGAAAGTTAAAAATCCAATATAAGTGTATACTGCTTTCATTTGCTTAAATTTCATGCAAATTACAACTGTTTTTAGTTTTAGGCTAAAACAATTTTAAGCTATAATAACCGAGGGTTGTAAACAAAATACAACGGGTAATAACGCCAAGGCAACACCAAATTAGCAATTTTTTTAAATCGGCATTTAAACCAGTACCAATAGCTATACTTATAGGAGCCCCAACTACCATTGTACCCAAAAAGCCTAAACCTATTATACCGTACTTTTCCCAAATTTTTACAACAAAAGGATATTTTTGTGCTTTATCCTGCTTAGGTTCTTTGTTTTTGTAAAGAAGATGTTTGATTTTATCACCTAAGAAAGTAGCTACAAATACACCTACCAAACCTCCAGTAACGCTTGCTAAAAATATTACCCAAGGGTTTAAACCAAAGGCAAAACCAGCAGGTATGGCAGCATAAATTTCGAAAGTAGCTAAACCTGCTACTGTTAATATTTTTAAAATCATTTAAAAAAGATAAAAGAATTACAAATAATATTTGCAAATGTAATCCTAATCCAATTATGTTATTAATCGTTAAATAAGTTACAAAAGATTGGGTTGATAAATTCTTATTGTCCCATCATTTTCATTACTTAAAATTAATAAGCTTCTTTTTGTAGGACCGTTAGCTGCAGGTATAAAAAGTATGCCTTCTGGTGCATCGCCTGTTTTTAAACTTTGCAAAAATACAGGAGCCGTAGGAGTGGTTATATCATAAATCATAAAAGCATCAGCTCTTTCTATACCCACAAATAAAATATTTTTTGTACCTATTTTACCAACGGTTATTGCTTCAGGTTCTACACCTTTATCATCACTTCTACCATCATCATAAGTGGCTAGTGTTTGTGCTTTTTTTTCTAAATCGTTTTTGCTATCAAAAACTAATTGACCTGTGCTGCCATTCCAAATTGAAAAAGATCTACTACCAAAAGAATATAGTTCATCTAAATCTCCATCGCCATCTGTATCGCCTAAAGTAGTGGTAATATTTAAACGCCCCATTTGTGCATTCGTTTTTAATGTAGCAGCATTAGGAAATGCACTAGCATCCAACAATACAGCACCACTGCTAATTCTTTTTACTTCATTAAAACCAGTATATTCTCTTTGGTCGCCTTCGTTAGCGGTAACAACATATTGTGTGCCATTATTTTCAAAATAGGTGATAGCATCTGGCTCAAACATACCTTTTGCTTTCCAATTACCAAAGGCAATTCCGCCATCTTGGTCACTAACATCTATTGCGTTTTCTAGTAAATTATAATCTTTAAACCCTAGTGGGAAAATATTAGTAATTGCCTTGCTGGTTAAATCAACTTTTGCAATTGCGTTATTTTCTTGTAAAGTTACCCAAGCCGTTTTTGAGTCAGACGAAATAGTAATGTACTCTGGCTCTACATCTTTTGCAAGATTGCCTGCAAAGGGCCCAAAACTTCTAAATCCTGCTAGTTTTAATGTAGTTAGTTGTGTGTTGAACGAATTAAAATTTAAACTTGTAGCGGTATAATTATTATTAATATCAATAATAGATATTGAGCCATCGGGGTCATTTGTATAAGCATCATTTGGCTCTCCTTCATTTGCTGTTAAAATAAAATTACCATCTGGGGAAAAAGTGATCATATCGGGTAAGGCACCAACTGTAATTTGTTTTATCTCTGCATAAGTGCTTGTATTAAATACTACCACTTTACCTAAATCTTGCTTACTAGTGGTTGATTCTAATGCCACCGCTAATTTACCATTATAGCAAGCTACACTGTTTGATGCTCCGTTGTAAGGCGTTAAATTAATGTTACCCATAATTTTGGGCATTGAAGGATCTGTTAGGTCAACAATTTCTATTCTATTGGTGCCACTATTATTTACCACAAAAAGCTTTTTTGTACTGGCATCATAAGCACTAATTTCTGCAGCACCACTGCCTCCAATACTAATTGTTGCAATCTCTTTAAAAGTACTAGCGTCTTCATTTATTGAAGGCTCTTGAATAATATCTTCATCTTTTTTACAGCTCGTAAATAAAGTGGTAATAAGTAATAAATTGTACAATAAAAAACGCATAGTCATAAATAGTTTAGACTGCAATATTATTAGCCTTGTTTTATGCTATTGTTATGGTAAGATTAAGTTATTATGAACATTTTTTTAATTACTAATGCCCACTCGTTGTAGTAAAAATTCATTTCTTTCTAATTCACTTAACATAAACAAAGCTAAATCACCGGCATTTATTTTATTGTTGTTAGGAGTAGGGAGATGGTTTGATGCTGTATTTATTTCGCCAGTTGGCGGTTCATCTGTAATAGTAGGTGGGCATACAAATGTCCAATCTAACTTACTTGTTTGTAAATAAGTTAACGCCTTTTGATGCTCTAGACTAACAGCTAAATATTCCTTCGGAAAATCTTCTGTGTCCATAATTATTTTTTCTTCATCAGCTTGCAACAATCCTAAACCGCCAATACCCACTATTCGCTTTACACCGCAATTTTCCATTTGAGCCACAATATTTTTCATACCAAGGCTTCTGGTTTTATCATCACCACTAAGTCGCCACCGAAGCTGCTCAGTACAGCATCACTTCCTTTTATAGCACTTAGCACATCTTTTTCATCAAATAGGGCACCTTTAATTAATTGCAAATTCTTTTCATCCATATCTAATGCTGTAAATACATTTCTCCCAAATGCTTTTATAGTATGTCCTCTAAACAATGCTTGTTGTACTAATTGTTTACCCACTAAGCCTGTTGCTCCAAAAATTGTAATTATCATCTTTTAAAATTTTATTAAAGTTACACCAACAAAAAAATTTGCACAATTAAAATTTCTCCCACATCTTTGTATCACAAATGAAATTTATGAAATCAAATAACAATAGCTGGTGGTGGTCAATCAAAAAATGATTGTGTCCTTTGCTATATGTAAAAATATAAATAGTTAAAACCCGACACAAAGTGTCGGGTTTTTTAATTTTAGTATATGAAGAAAATACAAATAACAACAACTTACAAAAAGCTATTAGCAGATGTATTTACACCTGTAGGTATTTACTTACGCCTACGAGATAAATACCGAGACACAATTCTTTTAGAAAGCACCGATTTTCATGCAAATGAAAATAGTTATTCTTTTATTGGTATAAATGCAATTGCTGGTATTGAAATTAGCAATTCCTCTTTTATTGAGTATAAATTACCTGGGTTTAAGGAAGAAAAAATGGCTATTGATAAAGCTACCAATGTGCAAGAGCAGCTTTGGGATTTTATGCAAAAATTTGATGTAAAATCTACTGAACAAAAACAAATTAATATTGCACAAGGCTTATTTGGTTACACAAGTTTTGATTCAGTTCAGTTTTTTGAATCAAAAAACTTAAGGAAAGCAAAAGTCTCCCCATCTGGGGGAGATTTAGAGGGGGCTGAAATCCCCTTAATCCGCTATCGTCTCTACCAATACATCATTATTATAAATCATTTTAAAGATGAATTATTTATTTGTGAAAATAAAATTGATGGAATTGAAAGCGATAGTAACGCATTAGAAAGTTTAATAAAAAGTAAAGATGTACCAATGTTTCCTTTTGCTACGGAACAACAAGAAACATCCAACCTTACTAATGAAGAATATATAGCAATGGTAAAAAAAGGAATTGCAAGTTGCCATAGGGGAGATGTTTTTCAAATTGTGTTGAGCAGAAAATTTGAGCAAAAATTTACTGGCGATGAGTTTAATGTGTATAGAGCTTTACGAAACGTAAATCCATCGCCATATCTCTTTTATTTTGATTATGGCGATTATAAATTAATAGGCTCATCACCAGAGGCACAAATAATTGTACAAAATAATAAAGCTATTATGCATCCCATTGCTGGTACATTTAAACGAACTGGAAACGATGAGCAAGACAATGCCCTAGCTGAAAAATTAAGTAAAGATGAAAAAGAGAATGCGGAGCATGTAATGTTGGTTGATTTAGCAAGAAATGATTTAAGTAAACTCTGCAATAATATACAAGTAACAAAATATAAAGAGGTTAATTTTTATAGCCATGTTATTCATTTAGTAAGTGAAGTTGTTGGAGATGTTACAGAAGAAAAAAATCCGTTTAAACTGTTAGCAACAACTTTTCCGGCAGGCACATTAAGTGGTGCACCAAAACATAAAGCCATGCAATTGATAAATGAATACGAGCCTACAAACAGAAGTTATTATGGCGGAGCCGTTGGTATTATTGGTTTTAACGGCACAGTAAATCATGCTATAATGATACGTACTTTTTTAAGTAAAAATAATACACTTATTTATCAAGCAGGTGCAGGTGTTGTAGCAGCAAGCCAGCCAGAGAGTGAATTGCAAGAAGTAAACAACAAATTAAATGCATTAAAACAAGCCATTGTATTAGCAAATAATATTTAGTATGAAAATTTTAGTTTTTGATAACTACGATTCGTTCACTTATAACCTAGTGCATTTAGTAGAAAAAATTACTAGTATAAAAGTTGATGTGTTTCGTAACGATGAAATTAGTTTGGGTGATGTAGAAAAATATGATAAAATAATTTTATCGCCAGGTCCAGGTATTCCATCAGAAGCAGGTTTGTTATTAGCGTTGATAAAAAAATATGCTGCTACAAAATCTATTTTAGGTGTTTGTCTTGGTCATCAAGCCATAGGAGAGGCTTTTGGCGGAAAGCTTATTAATTTGGATACAGTTTATCATGGTGTGGCAACACCGATAAAAATTATAAACAAACAATCGCAAGTTTTAAATAACCTAGAGAACGAAATAATTGTGGGTCGTTACCACAGTTGGATTGTAAGCGATGAAAATTTCCCTGAAGAATTGGAAGTAACTGCAAGGGATGAAAAAGGTTATATCATGGCATTGCAACATAAATCGTATGATGTGCAAGGAGTTCAATTTCATCCAGAAAGTGTGTTAACGCCTGATGGGGAGCAAATATTAAAAAACTGGTTGAGTAAATAATTTATATGAAGAAGACTTTACAGTATTTATTTGAACATAAAACTTTAACAAAAGAACAAGCTAAAGATGTTTTAGTAAACATTGCAAATAATGCTTACAACGAAACAGAAATTACAGCATTAATAACTGTGTATTTAATGCGTAGCATTACCATTGATGAATTGCAAGGGTTTAAAGAAGCCTTATTGGAATTGTGTGTACCAATACAGTTAGAAGCCGACAGTACTATGGATATTGTAGGCACAGGTGGCGATGGAAAAAATACGTTTAACATTTCCACACTCAGTTGTTTTATAGTAGCTGGTGCAGGTCAAAAAATTACAAAGCATGGTAATTACGGAGCAACAAGCATAAGTGGTAGCAGCAATGTAATGGAGCAGTTGGGCTACATTTTTAAACACGATAATGATTTGTTGCAAAAAGAATTGGACCAAGCTAGCATTTGCTTTTTGCATGCTCCACTTTTTCATCCTGCATTAAAAATTGTGGGGGGCATTCGTAAAAATATTGGTGTACGTACATTTTTTAATATGCTTGGGCCATTGGTAAATCCTGCAAAGCCAACGTATCAATTAATTGGTGTGTACAATTTAGAAATGGCACGTATTTACAATTATATTTTGCAGCAACACCAAAATAAATTTACCATTGTACATGCATTAGATGGGTACGATGAAATTTCTTTAACTGGCGATACCAAAGTAATAACAGAAAATGGAGAGAAGATATATACAGCAGAAGCTTTAGGAAAACGATTGGTTACGCCACAAGATATTTATGGGGGAAATTCTACGGAAGAAGCTGCAAAAATTTTTACAAAAATTATTAAAGGCGAAGGTACTTGGGCACAAAATGCAGTGGTATTAGCCAATGCAGCACTAGCTTTGCAGGGAACAGGAAAATTTGCAACCTACAATGATGCTTACCATACAGCAGTTGAAAGTTTAGAAAGCGGCAGAGCAAATGCTTGTTTACAAAAATTAAATAGTTTACAATAATGGATATTTTACAAACTATAGTAGCAGAAAAAAAAATAGAAGTAGAAGAAAAAAAAATACTTTTTGATGAGGCTTGGTATAAAAAATTTTCAACAGAATTTGATAGAAAGTGTATTTCGTTAAAGGCAAATTTATCAAATAAAAATAGTACTGGAATTATTGCAGAGTTTAAACGAAAATCGCCAAGTAAAGGGTGGTTTAAGGCTGCCGATTATTCTGCTCCAGCAATTGTTATGGCGTATGAAAAATTTGGTGCAGCAGGAGCATCAATATTAACTGATACTAATTTTTTTGGAGGAGATTTGCCAGATTTAACCGTATGCCGAGCAGTAAGCCAACTACCGCTTTTACGAAAAGATTTTATTATTGACGAAATACAAATACAAGAAGCAAAAGCTTATGGAGCAGATGTAATTCTATTAATTGCTGCTATTTTAACGCCTAACGAAGTGCAGCTATTAGCAACAAAAGCTAAACAATATGGTTTAGAAATAATATTAGAATTGCATGATGAAACAGAACTAAATCATATTTGCGATGCCGTAGATATGGTAGGTATAAATAATAGAAATTTAAAAACATTTACCGTAGATATTGACAATTCTTTACGACTTGCCAAACAAATACCTAGTAAATTTGTAAAAATAGCCGAAAGCGGAATTGACAATGTAGAAACTATAAAACTATTTAAAGATAATGGCTACAAAGGCTTTTTAATTGGAGAGCAATTTATGAAAGGTGAAAACCCTGCAAAAGCATTTGAAGAGTTTGTAAAAAATATGAATTGCACAGGGCTTTAACCCAGAGAGCTAAATAAAAATAAAAAACAACAGAATATGAATATAAAAGTATGTGGCATTACACAGTTTAAGCAATTGCAACAATTAGATGGATTAAACATTGATTATGCAGGAATCATTTTTGTAAACGATTCGCCAAGATATGTAGGTGACTTATTAGATAAGGACGCTGTAAAAAATGCTGATTTTGATTTAAAGAAAGTTGGTGTATTTAAAGATGCTGAATTGATTGATGTTATTGATGCTATTGATGAATACGGATTAGATGTAGTGCAATTACATGGTGATGAAAGCCCCGAAATGTGTGACGACCTAAGCTCACAAGCAGAGGTAATAAAAGTATTTGCCATTGATGATAGTGTTACAGATGTTGATGCATTGGTAGCTAATTATGATGGTGTATGCGATTACTATTTGTTTGATACCAAAAGCGGCGATGAAACTGGTGGCACAGGCAAACAGTTTGATTGGGAAATTTTACGCAAAGCTAAAATTGAAAAACCATTTTTTATAAGCGGAGGTATAAGTGTAGATGATATTGCAAAAATTAAAAAGTTTAAGCACTTAGATTTTTTAGGTGTAGATATTAATAGCCAATTTGAAAAAGAACCTGGTGTTAAGGATATGGGTAAAGTGTTGGCATTTGTGCAAGGGATGAAGTAAAACCCCCTCCGCCCCCTGAAGGGGGAACTAATGCACAACCCCGACAGCGGTTGCAAACCCTGTCGGCGGTTGTGAAAAAATTTTTCAAAATGAATTATTTTCAAATGATTTAAAATATAGCATGTTTTTTAAACCATTACCAGTTTATGTAAAATTATATTATAATGCTATTGAGGTAACGAATCTCGATAGTAATGTAACAGTAAAAAAAACTGCCATTAATAATTTTTCTACCCAAAGATTAGTATTAGCAGATTTTAACAATGCTGAAATTCTTTTAAGAGAAATTCTGGATGATGTAATTCCAAAAAAGTTTGGAGTATCTAAAAGTTTAAAAACATTAATACAAATTGTAGAAAATATAGAAGAAGGAATATCTGAATTAGAAAAAAGAGGATTAAGAGATTTAGCTGAACAAGCAGGGAGTAAAGAAGTGTATTTATGGTTGAATGATAAAAAATTAACTGATGCAGAAGCGTTACAAGAACTTACAACCTTAGCGAATGTAACATTATAAATTTTCCATTTTTCTTAATGCAATACCGATAAATCTACAACAGAGTAAAAGCCCAACAAAGAAATATCGTACAACAGTGGTTATTATTTTCTTTTACAAAAAAGAAAACATAACTAAGTATCCTTGCCTATGAAGTTGATTAAATAACAAATGATGACTACAAAAATATTTTATAATGACTGAGTTAGAAAAGAGGCAAAAAGCCCCTTTAGGGGTTTGGGGTGTTAACGAAAACGGCTACTACGGTAGCTTTGGCGGTGCTTTTGTGCCAGAAATGTTGTATCCAAATGTAAAGGAGTTGCAGGATAAGTATTTGCAAATAATTTATGAAGAAGGGTTTCAAAATGATTTTGCTGCGTTGCTAAAAGATTATGTAGGCAGACCAACACCCTTATTTTTAGCAGAACGATTAAGTGAAAAATACGGAGCAACAATATTTTTAAAAAGAGAAGATTTGTGCCATACAGGGGCACATAAAATAAACAACACTATTGGGCAAATTTTGTTAGCAGAAAGGCTTGGCAAAAAAAGAATTATTGCAGAAACAGGTGCTGGTCAGCATGGAGTAGCTACTGCAACAGTGTGTGCATTAAAAGGCTTAGAATGTATTGTGTACATGGGTGCAAAAGATATTGAACGCCAAGCCCCCAATGTGGCTAGAATGAAAATGTTGGGAGCAAAAGTAGTGCCTGCAGCAAGCGGCAGCCAAACGCTGAAAGACGCTACCAACGAGGCTATCAGAGATTGGATTAACGATCCTGTGGATACACATTATATTATTGGAAGTGTGGTGGGGCCTCATCCTTACCCCGACATGGTAGCAAGGTTTCAAAGCATAATTAGCGAAGAAACTAAAAAACAATTGTTAGAAAAAACAGGTAACGAAAATCCAAATTATGTAGTGGCTTGTGTAGGCGGTGGTAGCAATGCGGCTGGAGCATTTTACAATTTTTTAAATAATGAAGATGTGCAATTAATTGCTGTGGAAGCTGCAGGTTGTGGTATTGATAGCGGTATGAGTGCGGCAACAACACAGTTAGGAAAGCCTGGTATTTTGCATGGCAGCAAAAGTTTATTAATGCAAACAGAAGATGGACAAATTGTAGAGCCACACAGTATTTCGGCAGGGTTAGATTATCCAGGTATTGGACCACTACATGCACATTTATTTGAAACTGGCAGATGTACTTTTTTAAGTGCAACTGATGATGAAGCACTGCAAGCGGCTTCTGAATTAAGTAAGTTGGAAGGTATTATTCCTGCATTAGAAACAGCCCATGCGTTGTTTGCATTAAATAAACTGCAACTAAAAAAAGAGGATGTAGTAGTAGTTTGTTTAAGTGGGAGAGGGGATAAGGATTTGGATACATACATGAAATATTTATAAAATTATGAGCAGATTTTCTAATCTATTTAAAAATAAAAAAAAATATATTTTAAACATTTACTGCACCGCAGGTTATCCCCAATTAAATAGCACCATTGAAGTAATGCAAGCCTTGCAACAAAATGGTACAGACATTATTGAACTAGGAATGCCTTATAGCGATCCATTGGCAGATGGAGAAGTTATTCAAAAAAGTAGTGGAGTTGCTTTGGCTAATGGAATGACTATTGGAATACTGTTAGAACAGTTAAAGAATTTTAGAAACGATATTGCTCTTCCAGTTATTTTAATGGGCTACATGAACCCTGTTTTACAATATGGTTTTGAAAATTTTTGTAGAGATGCTGCCCAAGTTGGTATTGATGGTTTAATATTGCCGGATTTACCTATGTACGAATTTGAAAACGAGTATAGCCCAATTTTAAAAAAGTATAATTTAGATTTTATCTTTTTAATTACACCAGAAACACCAGAAGAAAGAGTACGAAAGTTAGATAGTTTAAGTAGTGGTTTTTTATATGCTGTTTCATCCTCTTCTACAACAGGGAGCAGTAATAGCAGCAATAATATAGATGGATATTTGCAACGATTGCAAAGTTATAATCTTAAAAATCCGCTATTAGTAGGCTTTGGTATAAATGATAAAGCAACATTTA
>JANNWD010000490.1:0-1735 GCA_031408315.1 Bacteroidota bacterium | reverse complement strand
ACAGCACCAGATTATGCTGATGGCTATGCAGGTTTTTACTTTTTCCCACAAAGAAAAATAATTGTTGGTTCTCTATATAGTAATCCCAAAATACGCCTTATGTCCATAAAGAGGCTTGCTGCCAGTGGAGAATGGTTGGGCGATTTTGAAGAATTAAAAATAGAGTATATGGCAAATTTTAATATAGGCTATTATGTAACAAGACCAATTCAAGAAAATGAACTGGTATCATTTAAAAAAGAATATTCCGTAGAATTTGAACATCCAAATAAATATAAGCGATTAGTGGTAATAGCTAATATTGCAGTACTTAATGAAAGTGCAGCTTTCTTGTCTGGCTATCTTGAGTTTACTAAAGAGCAAAATTATGGTGCAGGTTTTCAAACGCTTACTATTATGAGAGAAGTGTGGCGTGCCAAAAACTCCGATCCCCATCGACAATCTATAAACCCTTATAAAACGTTGGTGCCTGCTTATGAAATTACTTTTAATATTGATTACAGTAAAAATAAATAGTAAAAATAAAACTATCATAAGATGAATTTTTTCTCAATACTAACTACTTTATTGTCATTGATATTTTTCTCTTGTTCAGAAAGTGTTAATAGTAATACTGCAAATGAAATTAATAAAAATGCTAGCCAAATAAAAAAAGATACATTAATTGAGGAGGTACATTGTAGTATTGTAATGAATGGCAAAAAATTTACTATAAAACCAGACGATATCAATGCCGATTATTCCTTAGCAGACTCTTCATTGAATCTTACATTTAAAAAAATTGAGTCAGGTTTTATAGTATTGCATATACCCAAAATATTTAAATGCCCATGTACTGTACCTACTGGTTATTCACCTACAACTACAAATATTTCATTTACCCAAGATAGGATACTGTTGCCAACATTAACATTAGAAAACTACCCTTTGCAAGGGATTAGTTTTCAAAATTTAAATGATGGGTTTAATGCTAAAAAAATTGAAGATGGTGCGGCTACTATTTTTATAATGAATCCTACTGGTGCAGGCTCTACAAGCACTGGTTACGAATATTTAATTAAAGGAAAAATACATACTACTGCATTAAAAAGTGTTTATGAATCTAACGCAGGCGAAAAAAATAAAGACTACAGAATTGAAGGAAGTTTTGTGATAAAGAAAATTATTTACACATAATTAAGTAAAAAATATCTAAAAAATCAAAAGAAAAATTATACAAAAAATGTTGTCATCTATAGTTTTAATTATTCAGGTATTGTTCATTTGCTCTTGTGGCGATGCTAATAAACTAAATAAAAGCGAAACAAAAAATAGTAGTACATCTGCCAAATAAAAAAATAATTTACCACTACCGTTAACTGTTTTGCTATTGCATTAAAACTACAATCTGCGTTTATTTACATTTTATAATCAGAGTGGCTTATTGCACATATTGGTTAGTATCAATTTTATTAAGTAAGCCTATACGGTTATAATTAACTGGCAGAACAAAATTGTATTATCATAAAAGTTTAACAACATACTTTATTCAACTAAATATACTTTATGGATAGTTTATTTGCATTATTACTAATTGCCAGTTTTGGTTTATTGGTAATTGGTTTTTTTAGCCCAAAAACAAGTTTATTCTGGGATAAAAAAAGTCAAACAAAAGGTAAATCGATCTTGGTATATGGAGGGTTAACAGTTTTATTTTTTGTATTATTTGGGGCCGTTGCTAAAAAAAACTCGACAG
>JANNWD010000489.1:0-2385 GCA_031408315.1 Bacteroidota bacterium | reverse complement strand
AATTAGGTGAAGTGTTTGATTCATCGACAGGTTATGACCTCACAGCATTTGAGGGCGGGAAACCATCACCTGACGTTTCGTGGATTGAGAAGTCTCGATTGGAAGGGGTAAACATTATTGGGTTGATTCCAATCGTACCTGACTTTGTGATTGAGTTGCGCTCTGCTACGGATAGCTTGAGTGCGACAAAGACGAAAATGGAGCAGTATCAACGGGTAGGAGTGCGATTGGGTTTACTGGTAGATCCCAAAAATAAGCAGGTGGAAATCTACAAACCAGGATATGAGCCAGAAATTTTAGCAAATCCTAAGTCGATCGATTGTAGTGAAGTCATGCCAGGATTCTTACTAGACATGAGCAAAGTTTGGTAGCAATTGTTGGCGATCGTTGGCGTTCGCTTAGCGTCTGCCTGTGCCTACAATTGTTTTAGATATTTCTATTTACCAGAAATCGTCACCATCTCTAACTTAGGTAATTCAGATCCAGTTGCAACCTTTGGCACAAATTCTATTTGCAAATCATAGCCAGCTTGGGCTGCTAGATTAGCCAATGTATCTAGCCGTAGGAGCTGCTTACCAGCTTCTAGCCGAGCCAACTGTGGTTGCTTGATCCCCGATCGATCTGCTAATTCTTGCTGTGTAAAACCAGAAGCCTTTCGCATCAAAATCAAGAGTCTAGCCATCTGAAATTCATTTCGTAAGGCTTCGTACTCCGCCTGTACATCAGGCTGGGCTAATGCCTTTGTTCTAATGTCGCTCAGTTTAATCGTTTTAGCAGTCATAAGTCCTCTATCAATTGCTCATCTAGCGATCGAATGTCTTTATCTTGGTGAAGATTTAAGTAAGAGCGGCTGAATTGCCACAACCTTTACGGCTAGGGCAATTTCCATGCATACTTGATTTGCTCGATCGATTGAGTTGTTAGCTACTTTAATTCGATTTATGCATTGGTGCAAGTTGTAAGCTGCTTCTATTTGTCCCCAAGGTCAGATATGTTCACGATCGTGAGTTACTAAGTAGCAAACTGTGGGTACTCTAATGCTACAGCTACTAATATCGATCGACTGGTGCAAGATGTGGGTCTAATTCCAAGATTGCCCAGCGAACAGATTCTTAGCTATAAACCCCGCAATAACTAGGACTAAATTAGAATATGGCAGACATCGCATTAGGCGCAAGCATTACAGGTTCGTTTACGAGTTCTGATCTGAAAGCTGCAAATGGCAATTTTTATGACGAGTACAATTTTAAGCTGACAGACAATCGGGCGGCAACCTTCACACTAGAAGCTCCAACAAATAATGGTTCATACACATATTTTAAGATCATTGATCCAGCAGGTAATGACTATGGATATTCTATTAATGGTGAATCGAGAGGTTTCCAAGCTGGCGATTATAAGCTCCGGGTCTATAGTTATGAGTCAGGAGACTATAAACTATCCAGTACTGATGATGGTCGAATAACTTCAGTTATTAGTAGTTTTCCTGCAAGCCGGAATGGTCGACAGTCTGATATTGGATTAGCCACTGACAAAGGTAAATACATTCCAACTTCCGATCTTGGTGAAGGTACAAATTTCTTGTTTGATGTAGCTTTCGCTTCAGATGGTTTAAACAATAGACTATTTGCTGTTGGTGTTGATGGGTTTGGCGGTACGTCCCTATACACCTCTGGTACAAACCTAGCTACTCCAACTTCAGGTTTAATCAAAGATGCTCAAGGAAATGCCTTACTTGGCAATATCCATTCATTAGCAGTCTCTGATGAGAATAAGATATATACGATCGAAAGTACCGGAACACCATTTCGCGGTTTATCACAAGACAAGTTATTGCCATTCGGAAGTAGCAGTACATCTTCCGTCACTTTATCACGAGACAAGCTGTACACAATCAATCCGGCAAACAACGTTGCCAGTTTAATTGGAATTCTTCCTGCTGGGTTTTTAAGCAGCGGAGATTTAGTGTACGATGCTACTACAAAAAGCTTCTTTGCTACTTCTGTGGATTCACCAAATTCTGATGCTTTGTGGAAGATTCCTCTCGCGAATCCTGCTGGAGCCAGCAGGGTAGGTTTGATTGGTTTTACTAATATTACTGGTCTCAGTTTCGATGGAGACAAACTTATTGGTTTTAACAATAACGTTACTGGCAGCACGAGCAACCAACTCAGTATCAATAAGACATCTGGAGCTGGCACGATCGAGCGATCGCTATCTGGGATATCTGATATCACTGGTGCCGCACCAATTCCGGCATTACTAGCTGCTCCAACCCCAAACCCAGTCACTCCATCTAATCCAACACCCATTACTCCAACACCCATTACTCCAACACCTATCACTCCAACGCCTGGTTCTACAGTGCCAACTCCTCCTGGTAAT
>JANNWD010000488.1:0-2264 GCA_031408315.1 Bacteroidota bacterium | reverse complement strand
AAAAATATTTTAATTAAAAATTAAACCCCTATAAAAGTTTCAAATTAAAAATAATATACATGAACGACATAAATTGACAAAAATTTTCAACTTTAATATTTTTTTCTTAAAATATGGTGGTCCAATTACGATTTGTACGGGATTGGGGTTGTGTAAAAAGTCGAGTCATTTTTATTTTCAAAAATTTCGCCAAATTTTATTCGGAATATATTTGCAAAAACATTACTATTCGGAATTTTAATTTGAAAAATAGTGTATTTTAAAATAAAATTTGGTCAATTTTTTAAAAAATTATTTACCCCGACTTTTTACCCAACCCCTACATCCGTGGCGAGTGGAGACACCATAGCCGTCAGGCTAATAACATCGGAGATGTGGAACGCCACCCGGTTTAACCTTTGTAGAAAACATTGATTATCAGACGTTTAGGCTTCGGGCTGTGCGTCTCAGAGAAGCCCAACCTTAAAATTAAGGTTAGGCTTGTCTGAGACGCACAGTCCGAAGCCTCGTAACTCGCTGATAATCAATTACTACAAAGGTTATGCTTCTCCGAAGCAAACTCTTAACCTGACGGCTATGGTGGAGACACTCGACAACTGGCGGCAGCACAGCGGACTACCATTATTTTATTGCTATATTACTGATATTCAGCGTTTTATTGTTCGATTTTTTGCTGTCGCAAGTTGTCGAGTGAGGATACTCGCCACGGATGCAACTACTATTTTTTATCAGGATTCAACAAATCATAGAACTGATCAAGTTTTGGCATTAAAATAATACGAGTTCTACGATTTTTTGAACGACCATCAGCAGTCGAATTATTTTCCAAGGTATTGTATTCGCCTCGTCCAGCCGCAATCAATTTATTGGGGTCTATGTTATAATTTTGTTGCATCATTCGTACTACCGATGTGGCACGTTTTGCACTCAAATCCCAATTGTCGTCTATACAGGCAGTTTTGATGGCTACATTATCAGTATAACCCTCTACCATGACTTCCAACTCTGGTCTTGATTTGATAATAAGAGCAATTTTCTCTAAAACAGCATTTGCTTTGGGCGATATTTTTGTATTGCCTGTACTAAATAACATTTTGTCAGAAATATTGATAAATACCACCGTTTTATCCACTTTTATTTCAACGTCTTTGTCTTCTATTCCGTTTCTCAACACACTCGTTAGATTTACGGCTAAAGCTAAATTGATAGAATCTGCTTTGGTACGTGCAGCCATGAGGCGATAAATGTATTGGTCTTTATTAGCCATTTGCGACAAAGTCTTATTGATATTTTCGTTGGCAGCTTTAGACAAAACAGTTAGATTGCCCACTTGGTCAAGTTGTTTATCTCGCAAATTTTTAAAATCAGTAATTTGAATATTCAAGTCTTTAATTTGTTGGTCTTTGCCAATTAAAGTCGTTTTTTGATTATCGGACTCTTGCTGAACTTTCGACATTGCTTCCAGACGAACCTTATAATCTGCCACACTATTGCCACATTTGATTAGTTCAGACTCAGACCTATCGTACCGTGACTGCAATTCAGTAAGTCGCTTTTGAGGAACACACGAGATTATTGATGAACCTGCGAGTAAAATGAACAAAAATTTTGAAATCGTTTTCATACTTTTTTTAATTAAATGTTAAAATTAAGACTGGTAAAATGACGGTTTAATATATACGTATTGAAGTTTGAAATGAGCAAATTTAAGTATAATCATATCTGTCAAATTTTGGAAAGTTGTTAAATCTATTCAAGCGATATATTGACTAATGACCAAGCAATTCTAAACGTAGTAAACTATTTAAAATATTAATGAGATAGCTTGAAAAGCGATAAATCCAACCAATATCGAACCTAATAAAATTAAAGAGAGCATTATGCTCTTTTAGAGCTTCCATCATTTTAAATGTCTAAACCGATATTTTGATATGGTGATGATTTGATTCGCTAAAATAATTTTTCGCTGTGCAAAGGTCATTTTTTTTGGGGACGAAGATGTTACATAATTTTAAAAAATATTTACATAATTCACGCATTTTTAGGAATATTAGGATAAAAATTGGTTTAAACAACACTCGTTTAGACTGCGACTACTCTACACTACTAAAATTTGATATTTGTATCCGTGGATTTCTATGATAAAGCCAAAGAAAAATTATCGGAATTTTCATATTTTTCTTTTCTTTGCACGACAGACATTACACGGTGAATTAATTTGGCTTTTATGGCATTAAGCACAGACATTTTTTTCTTACCCTGAG
>JANNWD010000487.1:0-1660 GCA_031408315.1 Bacteroidota bacterium | reverse complement strand
CGCCGCTGCCAATTTTAGTCACCACCTTCTCCACTTCCGGAAAATTTTGCAATAAAATATGTGATGCCTGTTGTGTTGATTTTATAGTGGTGGACAGAGAACTTCCTGTTAACACTCTTGTATCCACAGCAAAATCTCCTTCTTCTAATTTTGGAATAAACTCTCCACCCATGGATAGTAAAACTATTACTGCGCCAACAAACATCAGTACAGATGCTGCAACAATACTTTTAGGTATGATCAAAACTTTTTCTAAAGTAATTCTATATATCTTCTCCAGCCAGCCCATCATTTTATCAGCAAGATTTTTCTTAACTGCTATTTTTTTACTCAACACCAATGCACTCATCATGGGGATATAAGTTAAAGAAAGAATGAAGGCTCCCATTATTGCAAAAGCAACGGTTTGTGCCATGGGTTTAAACATTTTTCCTTCTATACCCTGCAACGAAAGAATGGGCAGGTAAACAATTAAAATAATGATCTGTCCAAACACTGCAGCATTCATCATTTTACCGGCAGAGTGATTTACCTCTTCATTCATTTGCTGCTGATCAATTTTGGTTAACCCTGTAAAGTGTTTATTGTGGTGCAGCCGGTGCATTACTGCTTCTACAATAATTACAGCACCATCTATTATCAACCCAAAATCTAATGCCCCCAAACTCATTAAATTACCGCTTACCCCAAAAAGGTTCATCATAATAATGGCAAATAACATAGCCAGCGGAATAACCGATGCCACGAGTAAACCTGCACGAAGGTTTCCTAAGAAGATCACTAATATCAATACCACAATCAATGCGCCTTCAATTAAATTTTTCTCTACCGTACTTATTGCATTGTTCACCATTTTTGTTCGATCTAAAAATGGCTCAATAACTACTCCTTCCGGCAACTGTTTTTCTATTTGTGCAATTTTTTCTTTTACATCTTTTATTACTTTTGATGAGTTAGCTCCTTTCAGCATCATCACTATTGCGCCTGCTACTTCGCCCTGGTCGTTATAACATACTGCTCCATATCTTATGGCTGTTCCTAAACTTACATCGGCCACATCACGTATAGAAACCGGTGTGCCGTCGGCTAAAGTTTTTACAGGTATGTTATTGATATCATCCGTATTTTTTACCAACCCTTCGCTGCGGATAAATAAAACGGTGGGGCCTTTTTCAATATAAGCACCGCCTGTATTTTGATTATTTTTTTCCAGTGCCGAAAAAATATCAGTGATAGTAAGATTGTAAGATTTAAGCTTATCGTAGTTAACACCAATTTCGTACTGCTTCATTTTGCCACCAAAGCTGCTTACATCTGCCACGCCTTTGGTGGTAAGTAATTGGCGGCGGATGATCCAGTCCTGGATGGTTCGCAATTCCATAGCATCATATTTCCCCTCATACCCCGGTTTTGATTTTACCACATATTTAAAAATTTCTCCTAACCCTGTTGTTACCGGCCCCAGTGTTGGGGTACCCAGCGATGGTGGTATCTGAACCTGAATCTGTAACAGCCTTTCACTCACCTGCTGTCTTGCCCAATACACATCGGTTTTATCATCAAAAACAATGGTTACCAATTATAATCCAAAGCGGGAAAACGACCGTTGTTCTATAATTCCGGGAATATTAATTGTAGATTGTTCAATAGGAAATGTGAT
>JANNWD010000486.1:0-1702 GCA_031408315.1 Bacteroidota bacterium | reverse complement strand
GGTGGGGTTCTACTCCTGCTTGAGACAAGCGAATAACAAACCTGCTTCTGGGACACCCACCACAATGATTCCGACGTTTAAATTCAAGAGAAAGAAGAAGTTGTTTGAGCCGTTGGATGGTAGCATCTTCATCTCCCAATTATCCATAAATATTGTTTTCCTCAAACAGGGCCTGTATATTCTCTTTATCTTTTTGGGACTTGTCAGGAGTGACTGTGTTTATCATGCAGCTGTCTTCTGCCGTGCTGTCATGAGGGCTGTCCTTTCCTGTGATAGTGTCCTGTTGAGACCTAGGCCTGTTATTGAATACAGTCAAGATGGGTTTGTGAGTGTTGTACCATTCATTGTCCTTGGTAGCAAAGTGAAAATTAGACCCTATTAATAGAGAGGAGAATTGGTTGAGTAAGATTATGATACAAAGCTACTATCAGGACTCAGCAGGAGGGGATAAGGGACAAGAAAGACTAACCGTATATTAAGCATGTGTCACCGGCCGACATGTGATATTCTATTGTAGATGTGTCAGATTGACCTGTGAGAGAAAGTGGACATCTGACCTCATTGTCTGCTTTTGTTGCAATTAATACGCAGAGACAAAATCCAACCACCCCTTCGCCTTGCACATTATCCCGGTCGCTGCTCGTGTAGTGATGGGTCTCACTTGCCGGGAGTTCGTCCAAAAAAAAGGTGTCAACACTACTGCAAAAAAATTCCCTATTGCAGCAGGCAATTCGTGTGTACAGTTTTGACAAGCATTTCTGCAGGAACATCAGCTCTGTTTGCATCATTAAATTTTTCAAGGGGAAGCTACACATCTCAAACAAACCAGGCTTTTTTCTGCTATCTGCCACAGAGTGCAATTCCTTATGAATTAGTGCCATCTCGGGTGTTCGAATGAGGTGTGAGATGATTTCTATCTGCCCTCCAATGATAAATAGATAAACATTCCTCGATGCTGGGCCCAACATTACTGTTCGTTGGTTAAAGTGGTGGATGGCATAGTTTTCAACAGTAACAATATGCTGCGTATGCCCAATACTGTCCGTGATGTCTGCCATTGTATGTACAGAGACGATTGCAGTTTCCATGTTGAGGAGATTGTCTGGCTGGAACTAATGCTGTGGCAGACTGACCAATACGCATGATGATTGATTGGTTTGTTTGGTTTGCTGATTGGAGGCCGCGCCATAGCATTGCTGTTCATATATGGCGCGGAACCACACTGGCCCGCCTCATCATCATCTGCTGGCCTGTCATGGTGGTGCGGGCAACTCTGCAACACTGTATTGACACACCGGGGCATCGACATATATTCATCGGTATGTTTGTCTTAGACTTGTATGGAGCATACGTTATAGAAGATCTACGTATCTGAATAGTATGCTTAAACAAATATAAATCAACAATTTTTCACATAGGCATGTTCCGTCCGTTATCGCGCCGGCAACTCGGGCTGCAATCCGTCCGTTTCTGAAAAAATGAGTATAAAATCATATACATACATGAAGGGAAAAGATTATGTTCCATGTTGCATATTCCATAAACCGCGGGATATAATAATGCAATTCACTTATTGTGTGTTTTGATATTTTATGACCGTCATATAATTTATATATGACGGCAGCTGTAACACTACACAATGCTGGCTGGAACTAATGATGAGACAGATTAACCAACATACATGATGATTGATTGGTTTGTT
>JANNWD010000485.1:0-1709 GCA_031408315.1 Bacteroidota bacterium | reverse complement strand
GGATGCAAAGAACAGTAACAGAAACGTGATTAATTTAGGTCCTGGAGGCGTAGGCTTACCCGACAGAGATTATTATGTTTCTGAAGATGCCGATTCAAAGGAGAAGCGTGCAAAATATGTTTTGCATGTTGCCAAAATGTTGCAGTACCTTGGTGATAAACCAGCTGTAGCCAAAATGAATGCTGAAAAAATCCTCGTGCTTGAAATTGCTATGTCTAAACCAAGACTCGACAGAGTAGAAAGAAGAGATCGTCGGAAGTCTTATAATCCAATGAGCATTAAGGATCTTCAAAAATTAACACCGTCTATTAACTGGAATACTTATTTCACAAAAATTGGATTGGCAAAAGTAGATACCGTAATCGTTTCTCAACCGAAATACATGGCTGCTTTAGAAACTATTTTCAAAGAAAATAAAGTGGAAGATTGGAAAGCATATATGCGCTGGAGTTTATTGAATAGGGCTTCTAGCCAATTATCAATTGCTATTGAAAATGCAAACTGGGAGTTTTACGGAAGAACCTTGACGGGGGCAATAAGTCAAAGGCCACGTGACGAAAGAGCGCTTCAAACTATCAACGGAGCAGTTGGAGAGGCTTTGGGGAAATTATATGTAGAGAAAAAATTTCCGGCTGAAGCAAAAGTAAAGGCTGAAAAAATGATTAAAAATGTTTTTATTGCCTTCGAAAACCGCATCAATAATTTGCCTTGGATGTCAGCAGAAACAAGAGTTAGTGCTATTGCAAAGTTGCGCAAATCACAAATCAAAATTGGGTACCCTGACAAATGGAAAGATTATTCTGCTTTGACATTAAAGAGTCCAGAAGAAGGTGGAACTTATTTTGAAAATTCAATGAATATTTCGCGTTGGAGAAACAAACAAGATATCGATAAACTCTATAAACCAGTTGATAAAACAGAATGGGGAATGTCACCACAAACGGTAAATGCGTATTACAATCCTTCGTATAACGAAATTGTATTTCCAGCAGCTATTTTGCAACCGCCTTTCTTTAATATGAAAGCCGAAGACGCTGTGAACTATGGTGGAATTGGCGCTGTAATCGGTCACGAAATCGGACATGGTTTTGATGATCAAGGAAGTACATTTGATGGTGATGGTGTGATGCGCAATTGGTGGACGCCAAAAGATTTAGAAGCATTCAAACTAAAAACCGGCGCTTTAATTGCACAGTATAGTGGGTTTAAAGCATTCCCCGATTTGAATGTAAATGGTGAGTTTACTTTGGGAGAAAACATTGGTGATTTAGGCGGACTATCTATTTCTACAAAAGCCTACAAAATGAGTCTTAAAGGAAAAGAAGCTCCAGTAATGGATGGCTTTACAGGTGAACAACGTGTATTAATTGGATGGGCGCAAGTTTGGTTAGACAAATCAAGAGAAGAAGCCCTACGAAGTCAAATTGCGAATGACCCACACTCGCCTGCTAAATATAGAATTAATGGAGTCGTTCGAAATGTTCCTGAGTTTTACAAAGCTTTCAACGTGAAGCCAACAGACACTTTATATTTGGCTCCAGAAAAACGAGTTAAAATTTGGTAGTATTATTTGAAGTCATTAAGAGAATTCTTTTCTAAATAAATACTGCAAAAACCTCTTACAAATCGTTGGAGGTTTTTTGCATTTATTAAAAACTGAAATAGTTTTAAATTGAAGTTTTAAATCAAAACATTGTAAAACAAAAAAG
>JANNWD010000484.1:0-7743 GCA_031408315.1 Bacteroidota bacterium | reverse complement strand
CGTACTGGTGTAGTTATTTTAAATTTTTCAATTAAATCGGTTTGTATGGCATACGAATTTGCTAATACTAAGTTGGCTTTTTGGTAGGCATACTTTACCATAAATTTTGAAAACAATCTATACAAGTAACTCTGGCTGGTCATCATAGTGGTTTGGTGTGTACGTTCACACATAATAATTTTGCCTTTGTAACCCCACCAACTTTTCATTAACGCATTTATATAACAAGGCCTGTATAAAAAGCCAACCGATGTGTTTATTTTATTATTTACACAATATTTATATACCCTATGAGAGACAAAAGGTAATTTCAACAACCGTAGTATTTTATTTTGGTTAAGTGGTTGATTAAGGTTTAGCACTTTAATTTCATCGGGAATTTTGTACTCTATAATATTTGTGTACAAAGCAAGGTGTAACTCAAACTCATTTTTTAAATGAGTAAGTAATAGAGACACAACTCTTTCGGCACCGCCGCTTTGTAAAGTATTTATAAAGATGAGTAGTTTTGGTTTTACGCCATTCATTCAATCTGTTATTTTATATTTCGTTAGGCAAATATCCACTTTTTTATTTTATAGCGGTATTACCTGTAAAGTAGTATTTATTTAGTTGGCTTTAGTTGCAAGCAGCAATAAAAAGATTTTGCACTTGTTCTATAGAATTTTGCAAACTAAATTTTGTTTGTGTCTGTTGCTGTATTTTTTTATTATCAAAATTATAAGCCAATGCTTTTTCAATTGTTTTTGCAAAAGCAGTTGCATTGTTTTCATTAACTAAAAAGCCATTTACACCATCCTCAATAATTTCTGCAATACCACCAGGTGCATTGTAGGCTACAATGGGAATACCATAGCTAGTAGCCTCTAAAAGTGTTGTGGGGAAGCCCTCGTAGCTTGATGCCATTAAAAATAAATCGGCTTGTTCTATAGTTGTAAAAGGATGTTGCCTTTGGCCTGTAAAAATCACTTTATTCTCTAACTTATATTGTTTAGCTAACTTTTGTAAATTTTCTCTTTCGTTTCCATCACCAATAATGGTATAGGTAAAATCAAAAGTTAATAGTGATAAAGCTTTTAAAATTTTATCAATTCCTTTTTCTGGCGATAGCCTGACAACCGTTAAAAAATGCGGTTTTGTATTTTTCTTATTTTCAATAATTGTATTTACTTCATCTACGCCAGTATAAATTACTGTTGTTTGCTTTGTAGTTAATTTATAGTTTGCAATTAAATCTTGCTGCATAAAATTACTTTGGCAAACAACCAATGGAATTTTTTTATAGAATGTTTTAAGCAAGAAATTATAAAACGTAGGGCATGCCGAAAAAGTATAATTTATACTTACAATACTAGTTTCCCAAGCAATAAGTTTTGTATTTTTTGGTAAAGCAAATTTAAAAATAGCTATTACTAAATTAAGATGATTAGCGGTGGAATAAATAATATATGGTTGTATTTTTTTTATATGCTGCAAAATTTGGGGTAAGGCATTGCGTACTTTTTTTTTCTTTGCGTCAATTACGTTCACTGAATCATCTATAAAATAAAAAGCATTACTATTATCTACCACTAAAAGTGTAACATCAAAAATTTGTTTATCTAAATTATTACAGATAGTAGAAACATAATTTTCTGCACCGCCGCATTCAAGCGATGGGGTTAGTATTAAAAGTTTTATTTTTTGTTTAGATGTAATAAGAAAACTGTTTATAGTTGATAGCTGTAAAAATAGCCTTTACCAACATAAATCAAAAATCAAAAAATCTACCATTACCTTTGCCGCCTTATGCATTACGCTTCAATAGAAAATATTAGTAAATCGTTTGGAATACGAACTCTTTTTAAAAACATTAGCTTTTTTGTAGAAGAAGGCGATAAAATTGCCTTTGTAGCCCGTAATGGTAGCGGAAAAAGCACTTTACTTAAAATTATTGCTGGGTTAGATACTCCAAATGATGGAACTATTTGGGTGCATAAAGATATTAAAGTGATAATGCTACAGCAGGATACCCCTTTTGAAGAAAATAAAAGTATTTGGGACAATGTATTACGGATGGAAAACCCTGTAGTAAAAGTCGTAAAAGCTTACGAACAATGCCTAGAAGAAGACCCAGACAATATTGAAAAATTAACCGATTTAATGGCATTGGTAGATGAACATAATGCTTGGAATTTTGAAAGTGAATTACAACAAATTTTAGGTAAACTTAACTTGCATCACCTAAACGAACCTGTTAAAAATTTAAGCGGCGGTCAACGTAAAAGAGTAGCACTTGCACAAGCTTTAATAGAAATGCAATTGCATGAAGGCCGTTGTTTATTAATATTAGATGAGCCTACCAATCATTTAGATGTTAGTATGATTGAGTGGTTAGAAGATTATTTAAGTGCACAAAAAGTAACCCTGCTTTTAGTAACGCATGATCGTTACTTTTTAGATGCTGTTTGTAACGAAATTGTAGAATTAGACGAAGGAAAAATATTTACCTACAAAGGCAACTATGATAATTTTTTAGAGCAAAAAAGCTTACGACAAGAAGTGCAAGCCAGCGAATTACAAAAAGATAAGAATATTTTTAGAAAAGAATTAGAGTGGATGCGTAAGCAACCCAAAGCAAGAACAACAAAAAGTAAAAGCCGCCAAGATGCTTTTGTAGAAGTAGAAGAACGAGTAAGCCAAAAAAAGGAAGACCTTGAAGTAAGCTTACAAGTAAAAATGACTAGGCTTGGTGGTAAGATTTTGGAGATGAAGAAAATAAACAAAAGCTATGGCGATAAAGTATTAATAAAAGGATTTGATTATACATTTAAACGTGGCGAAAGAGTTGGTATTGTTGGAAAAAATGGCGTAGGAAAATCTACTTTTTTAAAAATTGCGTTACATCAGGAGCAGCCCGATAGTGGTAAAATAAACCATGGCGATACTGTTGTATTTGGCAACTTTGATCAAGAAGGATTGAAATATAAAGTAGATAAAAGAGCAATAGAATATGTAAAAGATTTTGCAGAATATTTTCCGTTGGCAGATGGTACAAAGCTTAGTGCTAGTATGTTTATGGAAAAATTTGGCTTTAGTGCTGAGCAGCAATATACACCATTAAGTAAATTAAGTGGTGGCGAAAAACGTCGTTTACATTTATTAAGTGTGCTTTTTGTAAATCCTAATTTTTTAATTTTAGATGAACCTACCAACGATTTAGATTTACAAACCTTACGTACGCTAGAAGAATTTTTATTAGACTACCCTGGTTGTATTTTAATTGTAAGTCACGATAGATATTTTATGGATAGAATGGTGGATCATTTATTTGCTTTTGAAGGCGATGGTGTAATAAGAGATTACCCTGGTAATTACAGCCAATACAGAGAGGCATTAGCTAATAATTTATTAACCGATGAACGACAACTAATAAAAGAAGTACCCAAGCCTATAAAAGAAATTACTGCACAAGCAACAACTACCGAAGTTAAGAAGGGTCTTACCTTTAATGAAAAAAGAGAATTAGAAACCATTGATAAAGAACTCCCTTTGCTTCAAAAAGAAAAAGCCAATTTAGAAGCAGAATTAAATACCAATAAATTAGCTTTTGAAGATTTGCAAAAAGCTGCGGAACGTATTGGTGTTATTACTAACCTTATTGACGAAAAAGAAATGCGTTGGTTGGAATTAAGTGAGAAAGTTTAGTAACTTACCAACTTAAAATCTGCTTGCATGAACCAACGTTTTTACTCACTTGATGTTTTTAGAGGGGCAACTGTTGCCTTAATGATATTGGTAAACAACCCTGGTAGTTGGGGGCATATTTTTGCACCACTTGAGCATGCCAGTTGGCATGGCTGCACACCAACAGATTTAGTTTTTCCATTTTTTTTATTTGCTGTAGGTAATGCAATGGCATTTGTAATTCCACGATTAGAGGAGAAAAATATTTTTTGGCAAAAAGTAATTAAACGTACGTTACTTATCTTTTTAATTGGATTGTTGTTAAACTGGTTTCCGTTTATAAAATATAACGATGCTGGTAGCATCATTGTAAAACCATTTGCTAACCTTCGTTTTTTAGGTGTGTTACAACGTATTGCATTGTGCTACTTTTTTGCATCGGTAATTATTCATTTTTTTAAAGTACGTGGTGCATTTGTTGCAGCGTCTGTTTTATTATTGGTGTATTGGTTTATGTGTGTAGTAGGTAATCCTGCAAATTCGTACAGTTTAGCAACTTGGTTTGGCACACCAATCGACAAAACCATTTTAGGCGATAGCCACATGTACCATGGGGAGGGCATTACATTTGATCCAGAGGGTTTGATGAGTACCATTGCAGCCATAAGCCAAGTAATTTTTGGTTATTTGATTGGCAATTACATTTTAACAAAGGGCAAAACGCATGAAATGCTCAACACCATTTTTGTTGCAGGTTGCGTATTTATTTTTGCTGGCTTTTGTTGGGATATGGTTTTTCCTATCAATAAAAAAATATGGACAAGTAGCTACACCATTTACACCACAGGTTTAGCCTTAATTGTACTTTCGGTTTTAATTTATTTAATAGAATTTAAAAATAGCCGTGGCGGTTGGACAAAGTTTTTTGATGTATTTGGAAAAAATGCTTTATTCATTTTTGTACTTAGCGGTGCATTGCCCCGTTTATTGGCTTTAATAAGAATTAATAATGGCTTAACACAAGAAGGTAAACCAAAATACTTATCTCCCTTTGGATGGTTTTACGAAACTATTTGCAAGCAAATTCTACCAGCTGACCCAAGGATTGGTTCATTAATTTACGCCCTTTGCTTTATTGGTTTAATGTGGTTTTTTGCTTGGCTGTTAGATAAAAAGAAAATTTATATTAAAGTTTAAATATTACTCTTTTACCTCATTATGTTCCTCAACTTCTTCCACATATTCATTCATATAAATTTTAAATAACACCAACGTATAGTTGATAATTAATGGCCCAAATATTAAGCCTATAAAGCCAAATAAATTAAAGCCAACAATTACGCCTAAAATAGTAATAATAGGGTGTACATCTCCCATTTTTTTCATAATGGTTATTCTGGCTATATAATCAATATTGCCTGTAACTATTATGCTGTATAAAAGTAACCCAATAGCCATGTTATTATGGCCAATAGCAAATAAATAAATAACGAGTGGTATCCAAATTATCATAGTACCAACCACTGGTATAAAGGCACATACGCCTGTTAAAAAGCCCCACAAGCCCCAATCGGGTACGCCAAAAATTATATAACCAATTGTTGCTGTTACACCTTGTATAATAGCAATTATTGGCAAGCCTAAAGCATTAGCTTTTACAACCTTTTTTCCTTCGCTAGCTAATAAGTCTACATTTTTATCCTTTAATGGAATAGCTTGGTAAAGTGTACGTTCCATTTTTCTTGCATTTACCAACATATGATATAATATAAATAACATAATGGCTAAGTTGGTAACTAAGTTTGCGGTGCTATTTAAAAACCCAGGTAATACATTAGCAATTTTAGAAAGGGCTGCTGCAATATTTTTTTCAGATACAAATGTATAGCCCACTTTTTGTTGCACAACAATGGCTATATTTTTTAATGCAGTTACCGTAGCAGTTGGGTCACTTAAGGCTGCTTCTATTTTAGGACTAATTAATGTAACGGCTAAATAAATGGGTATCCCAAATAATAGTAAGTAAAAAAGTATATAAACCATTGCCGCTAAACTTGGCTTCCATTTATGTTTGTACAATAACTGAAAATAATTTTCTCGGCTAAGGATGTATAAGGTTATTGCCCCTAAAATACCAGGTATAAATGCTTGTAAACTTTTTATTACAATAAATACAAGTGCTATTAAAATAACAAGAGTTAGTAATTGCTTAATACGATTATTAAAAGTTATAGTCATTTTTGTTTTAAATATTTTTTAAAGATACCTTTTTTATAAAGAGAAATCAATAGAACTTAAACAAAAAAAGGGGATAAAAATATCCCCTTTAAACTAAAAACCAACTTTTGAAAAGCTAAACATTCTTTTACTTTTTGCTTAGCTAGTTATTTTTAATTATCATTTTGTTCAATTGTTTTCAAGGAACTTTTTACAATAGGTAACTTATTAATAACAAAATTTGTTACTAAAAATTGAATACCATCTCCTAACAATTTTTTAAAAATGTTGGATGATTTACCTACTACTAATTTTTTTGTAATTAAGCCTGTAACAAGCCCTACGGCAGCATCTACTACGTTTTCTTTAATGGTTGGCTCTGTAGTTATTGAGTGCACTGCCGATTTTAAAATATTTATTGGCTTTACACTTTCTACCAAAATAGTTGCAGCGGCTTTAACATCGGCTACTTGTTTTTGTTGCTGTTGTTGTAAATGATTTATTTGTTGTTGCAATAAAACTGCTTGGTTTGTTCTACTCATTACAACATTAATTTTGTGATGATTAAATTTTGTAACGGTTGCTTTAGCCATTTTTTTCTACAAAAAAAAAGTATCAACCCAACTAAAGCGTAAAAAGCACCTACAGTAAAAAAACCATATCCTGTATTATTTAAAGCATTGCCAATTACATAAGCTAAACCAATGTTTATTATTGATAAAGCAATTACTCCAAAAATAGCTATTGCTAAAAAAGATAACATAGAGCTACATGCCTCCGAAACTTTACTTACACCTTGCAGTTTCCACATATCAACTTTTGTTTCGGCCAAATCACCCACTTTTGCTACTAAATTTTCTATATGTTCCAATGTACTTTCCATTTGTGTGTGTATGCTTTTACGCTTTAATTCGTTTTTTAAAATGTAGCTTGTGCTTCTTCTTTTGTTTCTTTAGCCTTAGTTTTTAATTGGCTAGCTGCATCTTCTACCTCTTGCTTTACATTACCGTATTTGTTTTTTACAATTTCTACAGCTTCATCGAATTGCCCTTTTAAACTATCTTTTACATCATTTACCTTACCAGATATTTTTTTACGGGTATTACTTCCCTTATCTGGTGCTAATAAAATACCTGCTAGTGCACCAACTGCTGCACCTGCTAAAATTCCTGTAATTACTTTTTTTGTACTCATGATTTTTAAATTTTAAATGTTAATAATAAAGTGTTTTGTTGTTTAATAAGGATGGCAGTAATTAAGGATTTACTTTTTTACCAAACAATAAACTAACAACAAAAAGAATAATAAATAAGTAGAATAGGATTTTGGCTATGGAGGCTGCACCAGCTGCTATACCACCAAACCCAAAAACTGCGGCCACAATGGCTATTATTAAAAAGGTAATTGAATAACGTAGCATGTTAAAAATTTTATGTGCTTAATAATATTTTGTCTTATTACAACATATTAAAATTTTGTGCCAAATTTTTTTATATTCAAAAAAGAAATTATTTTGTTTTTATTGTAGACCACATTACCCAACTGGGGAATTACATTCCAATTTTATTTTTTTATATCTCGATATTGGCTAAAAATAGTTTGGAATAAAATTTGATTTTAAATACCTTAAATTAAACACAAAAAAAAATTATGAAACCAAACATTGGAATAAGCCAAAAGAATTTAGATGGGGTAAATAATATTTTAAGCATAGTATTGGCAGATGCACATGTGCTATACATAAAAGCTAGAAAATTTCATTGGAATGTAAGTGGCCCAAGTTTTATGGAATTACATAGATTATTTGAAGTGCATTATACCCAATTAGGAGAATCCATTGATGAAATTGCAGAACGCATT